>JAAZGM010000243.1 GCA_012511245.1 Methanomicrobiales archaeon
GGGTTCCTCGGCGACCTCGAGGCCGGCTACCGCCGGGCGCTCGATACGATCGCACCGGTGGTGGATCCTGATGTTCCCGGTGTGAACATCGACGGCATATGCCGCACCGACCCCTTCCACCGGGGAAACGCTCTCGAAGCGCGGCGCCTGCTCGCCCTTGCCGGGGCACCGGTCGCCACCGTCTTCTGCCTCGACCGTTACGCCGCGACCCGGCATGCGGCGCCGTTCACCGTCGGGACGAACCCGGATCTCGCAAGCGGCGTCGGCGCCTCCTGCGGCTCGCTCCTCGGCCTCGATGCCGTCACCGAGACCTTTGAGAGGCTCACCGTCGAGCTCGACGGCGTCGATCCCCGCCCGGTCGCGGAGGAGGTCGCGTGGGCGGATGCCCGTATCAGGAAGGCCTGCGAGAAGTACCTCAAGAGGTTCGATCCCCCCCGGATCGCGATCGCCGGCGGTGCAGCATACGCCTCGTTCGCTGCCGATCTCCTCGACCGCTACCTTGGCGCCGATATCGCCTGCATCGTCGCCCGGAACAGCGCGCCGGGCGTCCTCCATACGACCGACTTCTCCGTCATCCGGGACATGATCCGGAACGCCGAGCCCGACCTCGTCCTCGGCTCATCCTACGAGGCGTCGGTCGCTCCCGGTGCCGCGTTCGTCGGGCTGACGCCGCCGCTCCGGGACAGGGTCGCCCTCTCCTCATCCCCGATCGCCGGTGTGGAAGGGGCGCTCCGACTGATGGAAGAGGCGCTCAACGCCTGCATCGACCACAACCGGGCAAAACACGGCGACTCTCTTGCTCCAACCTCGTAAACAGCCATCCTACCCATAAGATAGTTATGGCCTGGTACATACCGGCCCATCCACAGGAGAGCCGGTGCGAGTGTACAATTACCAGAAACCAGGGATTCAGATGAACCCTGTTCAGATAACGTATCCGGATCCGTTGAGAAACTCAGACTGAAATACCGGCTGGCGGAAAAGGGGAAGAAACATCTGGAAAGCAGAGAGCGATACCCACGAAGGCTATATCGGCGTCATCGGCAGCCAGCAGAACAAAAAGAGAAGGCTGGCGGTCACCCACGCCGAAGCCCGACCGCCATTGCCAGCCCCATCAGCACCGAAACAACCCCGAACCCGGGCGCCTCCATCGGTGCAGGCGTCGATGCGGGAGCCGCCACCGCAATGACTGTGGGCAGACCCGGCGATGCCGCCGTCACCTCCAGTTCGATCGTTCTGTTCGTCTTCTCCACGAGGGCGCCGGTCGAGTTGTAAGCGCTCACCGAGAGCAACCACGTTCCCGGCGGCATCGCCGCAGTCCCGGTGAACGCATGCCCGAACTCATAGTTGGCATACCCGACGTACCCGTCCTCGAACTCCCGCACCAGGCAGTCGGTAAACGTGAACGTCCCGAGCGTCATGTTCTCGTAGACATATGTCAGGATCTGGTCGTCAAGGACGTAGCGCCAGGCACTCCCGGCGCCCGTCAACGTCGTTGCAATCGGCCGGGTCACCCCGTAAAACGTCAGGTTTTCGCCCTGTACGATCGTCACTCGCCCCGGCGTCGTATCGACGGTCTTGGGGCTGTCGTTCCCGGTCATGCTGAAGAAGTTCTCACGCACCGGCCCGTCCGTGATCTCCGCACGGGTGTAAACGATACGAGTACCGGCGGGGTATGCCACCAGCCTCCCGGTCAACGACTCTGCCGCTGATGTCGTCCGGTTGACCCACGTTATCGAAGGCTCGCCGATGTCGTAGTGCGTGAACGTCGTATGATCAGAGTCCTCCAGGCCGTGCATAAGGATCGCAGCAAGTTCGACCTGCAAGGTCGTGGAGGTGTTGCCGATGTTGTAGATCAGGCAGTTGTTCTGTGCGCCAGCGACGGTATCGACCGTCGTCCCCGGAAGACCGTTCACCACCTCGATCACGTTGTTTGCCTGCCACCGGTCCGGGATCTCGTATCCACCCTCACCGCTCCTGAAATATCCCGGGAACCAGTCGATGTAGACCCGGAGCGGCGGCGTCTTCTCCTCCGCCCAGCCGATCACACTCTGCTTGTTCGATTCGGGGCGGAACACGCCGAGTGACGCATGGGTCTTTCCGAAAACGATCTCTTTTTCCACCCGCTCTCCGGCGAGATCCCCGTCCAACCCCTCCACGATCAGCGTGTAGGTTCCGGCAGTCAGATCCCATACAATCGGCTCAAGCTTCCCGCTGCTGATATCGGTATAACTCCCCATCCCCCGGGTCACGCCGCCCTGGACCAGGGCAAGATAGTAGGTGTCGGTCATGAGCACCTTGTTGCTGCCGTTCTCAACCCCCCCGGGCTCGGTGATGACGTCGGGAGCAAGGAGACCGCCCCACTTCTCCGGAACGAGGCTCATCTCCACCGAACTCTCCGGCGTGACGCCGGTCTCGTTGACGCAGCTTGCCACCGTGCGGATGACGGTGCCGTCACTGTCCTTCAGGACGACACGGATGTTCCCGGGATGATCGAGCGGTGCAGGAAAGAGACCGTAGACATAGAAATCCCGCATCTCGGCAAAAACAGCCTCGTTCACGGAAGGTTCCGTGATGACGAGGTTCCCGGCAGGCATGGCGGTCACGGCAGATCCAGCCGACATCGCCAGGATGAGGATGGCAAGAGCGATCTTCAGGGGTTGCGGTACAGACATGATTGAGAAAAAGACATCCAAAACATTAAATATACCGAAACTGAAAAGCAACGACCGGAGGAGACACAGAGAAAACCCGGGATATCGATAGCTTATCCGGGTACAACGCGCGATTCATTCTTCCCGGGGTACAACCCTCCGCCGCCGGCCGTACTCAGGGTTCAACCATGCCAGGCAGCAGGCCGCGGGGATACCTCATGGCTGCTCCCACGGCGGGGCAGTGCCGGCACCGCCCGTCCCCCGGCACCACAACCTATATGACCCGGAGAGTCGGAATGCCACTATGATACACCATGAAGTTAAGCGCAAGAAACCAGCTTCCCGGGAAAGTCAAGGCCATACACGAGGGTGCCGTCACCGCTGAAGTCATCATAACGCTCGATGGCGGCGGCGAGCTCACCGCGGTGATCACGAAGACATCCGTGGAGAACCTCGGGCTGACCGTCGGCAAGAAGGTCCACGCCGTGGTCAAGTCGACCGAGGTCATGGTCGCCATCGACTGAAAACCCAACCCTCTTTTTCCCCTGCCCGGGGGCGGCAACGCATAAATAGACCGGCAACCGCTCAGGCATACCCGCCGTGGGAGCAGCCATGGTACAGGAACGCCCGCCCCTGCTGACCGCAGTCGTCATCTGCATCCTGCTCACCGGTACCGCCGCCGCTTACGCACTCCTCGCCGGCGACGATGCACCCGGACAGCCGCCGGTCCCGGCCGGAACACCGGCGCGAGGTACATCCCGCACGTTCTCGATCGATGTCAGCCCGGCATCCACTACGGCCCGACCGGGCGAGACAATCCGGTATACGCTCACAATACACCCGGAAGGCGGATTTGCCGAACCCATCGAGGTCACGGTCTCCGCTACGGCGCTCGGCGGCGTATACCGTGAAGACCGGGATCTCGGCACGATCACCGCTCCCTACCCGCCGTTCACGAACGAGATCGCGGTTCCCGGGCTCCCGCCTCTCGTCTCCACCGCAACCGTGGACGCCGTGGTCACGGCAAGGGGAGGAGGTATCGTGAGGACCGGGCAGGTGCGCCTGGTCATCAAGAGATAGGGCACACACCCACACCACCCCGCGGAATCGTTCAAACCGGAGGGCGATCCAGGGCGACCATCACAGCCCCGGGAACGGTCACCGGGACCGGCTGCCAGTACAGGGAATTGAGAGAATCTCAGTGAAAAGTGGGGGATCATGTGAACCCCTTGATTTCCACTGGAGATTTTAGCCGGTTCCCTTGAACTGCCCGGAGAAGGCGGACGGCACCACGGTGCCCGGTTCATGACACGGGTATCCGTCACGGCGCTCCAGGAGCAAATTGAGCACGATGGCCGCTTATTCCTCCTCCGTATCGAACCAGACAGGATCGGGGCAGTCCGGCAGCCCGCCGTAGTTGATGGTGATCTCCTCGCCCCTCAGGATGGGGCGGTGGGCTGATATGCGGATCTCGCCCTGCAGATGGTCGCAGGTGTGGACCGCGTTCGCATGGTAGGAATGGTTGTAGAGCGACCCGTAGCCCAGCGCCACCGCAGCAAGGTCCCCGCACTCCCCCCACGCGAAGTAGTAGTTGTAGAGGTGTGTCCGGTCGAGGAGCCCCTGCTCATCCGCGCCCCCGAGCACAATCACAGGGCAGACCTCGATCAACTCACCGGCCGCAAGATCCCTCCGGGCGAAGACCCCACGCCCATGACAACTCGTCCGGCCGACGTATACGGTCTGGAAAGGGTGGACAACCCCGTCCGTCCTCACAGCATCATCGATCATGATATCGCTGCAACTCCGCACATGAACTACCATGGTGAGCTCTCTTTAGAGAAAAAGGATACGGCCAGTCAGCCGCGATACAGATGGATGAAGGTCTCTCCTCCGCCGGGACGGGAGGGGTGAGCGAAAAAAGTTGCATCCAGACACAACATCGGTTCGCCGGGAAAAAAGGACAAACATAGGCATCATCGTAGCACGCGACCTCGATAAGTGGATCGGGGTTCTCTTCGCGATCGACTGTATCTCATTCCAGGTCAGAGAAAGAGAGATTTACAGGTTATTCTATCAAAATAGAGTGGGAAAGACAACGACAACGAAAGTGATCCAGCGCATCCCCCCAAAAAATCCAGTAGCATTTTCGAGGTCTTCGGCATGGATGTGGATGTCTACTCGCGCCGTATCAAAAATCGCCTCGGGGAGGTGCTGCAGGAGAATAACCTCGACCCGGACTTCTCGGCATACCGGAACCTGCTGGTCCACCGTCCGCCACTTTGGTATCCCAAGAAGGGAGGTACCTCAACCATGCAGATGGTCTGCACATACGAAGCTGCCTTCCGGCATATAGGTGAGGCCCGGGTATCCGGGAGAATCATCCCGGGAAATGAGGGGGGTGCGTGCCGGGAGGTCACATGATATGAAATCCTCCCATACGGAGGCCATTTTCCGCTACCTGACAAATTTCAGCGCAATGCTTTTATCGACACCACCCTACCGAGAGATCATCCAGTTATGTACACAATGACCGTTCTCTTTTGCAGATCTGCCGAACACCAGCTCTATTCCGGAAACGGAATCAGGAGATGTGGACTGGCATGATCGACGATGCCCGCACCGATGAACCACCTGATAGCAGGCGTACGGAGAAGCACCGGAACAGAAGGACAGTAGGACCTGTTCCGAACCTTGAAGATCACGTAAAACCCGATTGGTGGAGAAACATCTTCAACCGCCTTTACCTGAAGACCGACGGCGATGTTGTCGACGACCCCGGGATCACCGGGAGAGAGATCGACCGGATCACCCGGATTCTGGACCTCCAGCCTCACGAGAAGGCCCTCGACCTCTGCTGCGGCCAGGGCAGGCATACCCTCGAACTCGCACGCAGGGGCTACAACGCTGAAGGACTCGATCAGTCGCACTACCTGATCCAGAGAGCGCGGTCGACCACGAAGAAAGAGGGGCTCCCCGTCCGATTCAGGGAGGGGGATGCCCGAAAGCTCCCGTACCGCACCGACACCCACGATGTCGTCCTCGTCCTTGGAAACAGTTTCGGCTACTTCGACTCCGTCGAGGAGGATCTGCGGGTCCTCACCGAGATCCGGCGTATCCTCAAACCCCGGGGGAGGGTGCTCCTCGATGTCGCCGACGGCGAGTACCTCCGCGAGCATTTCCAGCCGAGGTCGTGGGAGTGGATCGACGATGGCATGTTTGTCTGCCGTGAGAGATCACTCTCGTTTGACGGACGGCGCCTGATATCCCGCGAGGTCATCACCAACGTCGAGAAGGGCGTCGTGGCCGACCAGTTCTACGCCGAGCGCCTCTACACCCCGGAGGAACTCCGGCAGCTCCTGGAGCGGGCGGGGTTCTCCGGCATCGCTTTCCACGAGATGGCGACTGAGTCGCAGCGCAACCAGGATCTCGGCATGATGGAGCGCCGCCACATCGTCACCGCGCACGTCAGGAAGGAGTGGTCGGCAACGAAGACGAAAAACCGGGAAAAGGCAAAACACGTCGCGGTGCTCCTCGGCGACCCGTCCAAGCCCGACGCCCTGAAACCCTCCTGCACGTTCGATGACGACGACTTCTACACCATCGACCAGATGAAGGCGGCGCTGCAGGAACTCCCCGGGTACCGGTTCACCTACCTCTGCAGACACGATACGCTGATCCAGGATCTCCCGAAGCTGAAGGGAAAGGTGGACTACATCTTCAACCTTTGCGACGAGGGATTCAACAACGATCCGAAAAAAGAGCTCCATGTGCCGGCACTTCTTGAGATGTACGGGATACCTTACACGGGAGCCGGCCCACAGTCGCTCGCGTTCTGCTACGACAAATCGCTCGTGCGCGGGATTGCAAAGGAGATGGGGATCCCGGTGCCGGAGGCCTGTTTCATCAAACCCGGCGATCGCACCTACGATGCCGGCATGAAATTTCCGGCGATCGTCAAGCCGAACACGGGTGACTCCTCCTACGGCATAACGGCGAAGAGCATCGCCCACAACATCGAAGAGCTCTCCGATATCATCAGCACACTCCGGATGATGCTCGGCTACGACTACTCGCTCCTCGTCGAGGAGTTCCTCACGGGGAAGGATATCAGCGTCGGCATCATCGGGAACCCGTCGGGGTACAGCACGGTGCTCCCGATCACCGAGGAGGACTACTCCGCGCTTCCCCCTGAACTCCCCCGCATCTGCGGCTACGAGGCGAAGTGGCTCCCGGACTCACCGTACTGGAAGATCACGTCGAAATCGGCGGATCTCCCCGAGGAGACCGAGAAGATGGTCGTGCGGTGCTGTCTTGCCCTCTTCAAACGCCTGGAGTGCCGTGACTACTGCCGGTTCGACTGGCGTCTCGACGAGCACGGCAACCCGAAACTCCTCGAGGTCAACCCGAACCCGGGCTGGTGCTGGGACGGCCACCTCGCCAGGATGGCAAAGTACGCCGGTCTGAC
>JAAZGM010000244.1 GCA_012511245.1 Methanomicrobiales archaeon
CATTGAGTGTTTTGAATATCCGGGAAAAAGACTTCGTGTGGGGGAGATCCTGGATGCGCAGGTGCAACTCTACCATGACCTGGGAGTGGACCCACCAACATCGTTATGAGTGGCGGGAATGTAGGATGAACGGGAAGTCCGGAGACGATCCTCACTCTGGCCTGCAACCGCATCGTGCGGCCTCTTGCCCTGCACTAGGCTGCCAAGTTCTTTCTCGAAGATCTCTTCGGGAGGAGAGTCGACCTCGTTGATCGCGATGCCATAAAGTCGGCTCTCGCACCGGATATCCTCCTGAATGTTCGGTATACCCCAGGAGTATAACCTCCATCTCCGTGATATCCTTGAGGCTATCGGGAGAATTGAGCGGAATACCCGGGAAATGGACTACGAGGAGTTCCTGGCGGATGATCTGGTGCAGGACAGAGTGGTCCTGGACCTCAGGGTCATCGGTGAGGCCAAGCTCATCTCCAAACCCCTGAAATGCGAATACGCCGATATTTTGTGGAGAAAAATTGCAGGAATGCAAGCCATCCTTATTCACGCGTACTTCGGGATCCATAACGAGATCGTGTGGGACGTTGTTCGGAACAAGATCCCGGAACTCCAGGCTGCAGTCAGGCGGATACTTGATAACGAGGCCGCCTGATAACCCTCCGCCATGGTTGCCCAAAAACGGCCTGCCCCGCGATCCCATCACCCCCGCCGACCCTCTCCTCACGACGAACAAATCGCTCGCCGGGTCCGATCGTTGTGGGTCACCCATGTCCCACAACTATTTTTGTGGGACATATATTGTGTTTCGTGACCCACAAATCCTGTTGTGAGTGGCAGGTGGCCCACGGCCCCTTTCCATATGATTTGTAGATATTCTGGTACCCACAAAACATTTTGTAGGTATTGGATCGGGATCTTGATACACACAAAGTGATTTGCTGGTACCAGAATACTCACAACCGGCCTCCCTCGGTGGTGGCGAGCAGGTGTAGAAAGAGATAGGTCGCGGCACACCGCTCCCCCGCCCTCCTCGATATCCTGAAGGTATCCTTTAGAACGATCTTGTTACTCTGGAAAACTTGCAATCCCGCTCGTCACTCTTCACCCTCCTAAGGTCGATGAGGTCGCAATTCATTCGCATCGCCCTGTCATGCAGCCAGAACGAGCAGAGGCGTATCAGCAAGCTTTCAATCAAGACAACCCGGAACTCGCTTATCCCGGAGAGATGACCGTTCAGGATAGCACCACCATTATTCGAAGGCACCGAGTAAGATCGTTGTAAACCGATGCAAACGGGAAGGGAAGCCACAAACCGAATGTATGAATGTTATGGCTGTCGATGCACCGTCTGTGTTTTACGAAGGTATACGGACTGATAAGGCAGGATAACAGCGTCAAAACCTGCACAGCCTTCTCTAGCGACGGCCAGAACTGGAGAACGTACCGGGCCCTGGCCGCCGTTTTCTCCTGATACAGGTGCAAATCAGGCCATAACCCCTGAAATGCCGAGTATTTTAAACCGGGCGTTTTGCATAGATTTATAGTTGACCGGTGCAAACACTGAATCCGATCCGTTTTTTGGGGCGGCTGCGATACCCGGCTCCCCCATGGCGACGACCGCCGGATTACAGAATATGCCGACCATGAACCTCAAGGGCTGGATCGAACGTGACGGGAGGAGGCTCTCGCCGACCGGCGTGGAGCGGATGCTCCGCGAAGAGCCAGAGGCCCTCTCCCGGTGCGGCGGCGAGTTCCTGCTCGAGTGGGATGACAGCATCGCGCGCGATGCCTTCGGGATCATGCCCGGCCCAATCCCGCCGGGAACCATATACAGCGGCGAACACGAGATCGCCCGGATAACCCCGGACCCGGCGCCCTGCACCCTCGATGAGGCGATCGTCGCCGCGGTTCGCCTCCGGAGCAATGAAGGGGTGGTGGCGTTCTCCGGCGGGGTGGACTCCGCCCTCATCGCCGCGCTTGCCGGCCTCCCCTGCGTGGCGGTGGGGCTCCGCGGGTCACACGATGTCGTGTGGGCAGAAAAAGCCGCAGGGATGATGGGGCTTGACCTCGAGATCGTCATACCGACCGAAGAAGAGGTCGCAGAGGCGCTCACTCGCATCGTCCGGGTCATCCCCGACCCCGAGAACCCCGTCGAGGCCTCGATCGCGACGACCCTCTCCTTCGTTGCCGCATGGGCGGAGGAGCACGGCCATACCCGGATCCTCGGCGGGCAGGGGGCAGACGAGCTCTTCGGCGGCTACGCTCGCTACCTCTCATCCACCGACCTCGCGGCGGAACTCGAACGGGACTTCGCGGACCACGACCGCCAGAGGACGCGGGACCAGGCGGTGGCGGCGCTTCACGGGAGATACTTCTCGATGCCGTACCTCGACATCCGGGTGGTGCGCGCCGCAAGGTCGATACCGGCCGCCGACCGGGTGCGCGGCGGGGTGAGAAAGTACCCCCTCCGGGAGGTCGCTGAGCGCCACATTCCCGCTGAGATTGCCCGTGCAGAGAAGAAAGCGATGCAATACGGGAGCGGAATCTGGCGAACAATACAACGGCTCGCACGTAACAATGGTTATAAAAAATCGGTACAAGGGTACTTAATGGAGATCAGCAGGGCGGAACATGATAACTGAGAGCGATATTGAACACATAGCAGAACTTGCGGATATCGGCATATCGAAGGATGAGGTGCCGGAATTCACCAGACAATTCAACACGATCATCGAATACTTCGAGGTTCTCGATACCATCGAGGGCGAGGGCGCCCCCGACACCGGGGCGGTAAACGTCTTCAGGGACGACGAACCCCGGCCGAGCCTCTCACAGGAAGAGGTACTCGCGAATGCAGGGGCGACCGAGGACGGGTTCATCAAGGCACCGAGGGTGATGTAAATGGCGGGAACGCTCAAATTCTCACCGGATGACCGCTGCAACGCATTCATCACCACCTGTGCAGAAGCGCCGTTCGGAGAAGGGGTGCTTGCCGGAACCGCCGTCGCGGTCAAGGACAACATATCGACGGCAGGGATACAGACCACGTGCGGGTCGAAGATCCTCGAAGGCTACGTCCCGCCGTACGACGCTCATGTCGTCGAACTTCTCCGGCGGGCAGGCGCCGCGATCGTCGGCAAGACCAACATGGACGAGTTCGGCATGGGCTCAACCACCGAGACGAGCGCGTTCGGCCCCACTAAAAACCCGGTCGACCTGGAGCGGGTGCCCGGCGGGTCGTCCGGCGGGAGCGCCGCCGCCGTCGCTGCGGGTCTCGTCTCGATGGCGCTCGGTTCCGATACCGGCGGCTCGATCCGGTGTCCTGCGGCGTTCACGGGGATCGTTGGGCTCAAACCCACATACGGCCGGGTCTCCCGTTACGGTCTCATCGCCTGCGCAAACTCCCTCGAACAGATAGGGCCAATGGCACGGACGGTCGAGGATGCATCGAGGCTCATGTCGGTGATTGCACACCACGATCCCCGCGACGTGACGATGCTTGACCGCCCGTATGACCACCAGCCCGTGGCCGGGGTCAGAGGGCTCAGGATAGGGATACCGGAGGAGTTCTTCGGTGAAGGCGTCGACCCCCGCGTCGCGGAGAAGGTTCGCGATGCCATCGGTGTCCTCGAAGGGCTCGGTGCCGAGACCGTCAGGGTGAGCATACCCGGGATGCAGTATGCGCTTGCCGCCTACTACGTCATCTGCACGAGCGAGGCCTCTTCAAACCTCGCACGGTTCGACGGCGTCCGTTACGGCCCGGCGGTCGACACCAGGAAGTCCTGGCACGAAGCCTACCAGGACCTGCGCCGGGAGTTGCTCGGTGCAGAGGTCCGGCGCCGGATCATGCTCGGGACCTTCGCCCTCTCGGCCGGTTACGCCGGCGATTACTACACGAAAGCGCAGGCAGCCCGCCGAAAGATCCAGGAAGACTTCGAGCGAGTCCTCCGGGAAACGGACGTCATCGCCGGCCCGACGATGCCGACGGTCGCCTTCCGCCTCGGCGAGAAGACCGACCCGGTCTCGATGTATCTCTCGGATATCCTCACGGCGCCTGCGAACCTCGCCGGGATCCCGGCGATATCCGTCCCGTGCGGCCGGGTGGACGGACTCCCCGTTGGACTCCAGATCATGGGGAGGCGGTTTGAGGATGAACGCGTTATCGATGCTGCCTATACATATGAACAGGAGGTGAGGGCATGACGGTGGATATCGGAGAGACGATCGTCGGCCTTGAGATCCACGTCCAGCTTGCGACCGCGACAAAACTCTTCTGCGGATGCTCGACAGACTACCAGGACGATGGCCCGAACACCCACTGCTGCCCGGTCTGCCTCGGCCTGCCCGGCGCACTCCCGCATGTGAACAGAAAAGCGGTCGAGTACGGCCTGAAAGTGGCAAAAGCCCTCGATATGAGAGTCCCGGAAGAGTCGGAGTTCGCCCGAAAGAACTACTTCTACCCCGATCTCGCAAAGGCCTACCAGATCACCCAGAGCGACAAACCGCTCGCGGTAGAGGGGACAGTCGAGATCGAGGACGACGAGGGGCATGAGAAGATCGTCCGGATCACCAGAGCACACCTCGAAGAGGACCCGGGCAGACTCGTCCACGTCGGCGGCGGATCGAAGTATTCACTCGTCGATTATAACCGGTCCGGCATACCGCTTCTCGAGATCGTCACCGAACCTGATATGCGCTCCCCGCAGGAGGCACGCCGGTTCTTGAACAAACTCCGGACGATCCTCGAGTATCTCGGCGTCTTTGACGGTGAACGGGAGGGCGGCCTCCGCGTGGATGCAAACATCTCCATGAGAGGCTCCGAACGGGTCGAGGTCAAGAACATATCCTCCTACAAGGGCGTCGAGAAAGCCCTCACCTTCGAGGTGACCCGCCAGAGAAACCTGCTCCGGCGCGGCCAGAAGGTGGCGCGGGAGACCCGGCACTTCATGGAAGGGCGGGGGATCACCACCTCCGCCCGCAGCAAGGAGGAGGCGCACGACTACCGCTACTTCCCCGACCCTGACCTCGGACCGATCCGCGTCACAGGATGGCTTGCCGGGATCGACCTCCCCGAACTCCCCACCGCCCGGAAGAACCGGTTCATGGCGCAGTACGGCATATCGCTCAACCACGCCCGGACACTGACCGGCGACCCGAGACTCGCCGACTTCTACGAGCACGTTGCGCATATCGAGCCTGTCCTTGCCGCCACCTGGGTGGCCGACACGCTTCTTGGGGAACTCAACTACCGCAACATGGGCATCGCCGCCGTCCCTGCCGAGCAAATCATAGAACTCCTTGCGCTCCTGCGGTCGGAAGCGATCACCGACCGGGCCGGCGTCCAGGTTCTCCGGGAGATGCTCGATGCCTGCGCCGCCGGAAAACCCTGCGAGGCTCCCGCTGCGATCGTGGAGCGGGAAGGGCTCGCCAGGGTGGTGGGCGACGACTTCACGCCCATCGTGCAGGCGGTCGTCGCCGCAAACCCACAGGCAGTCGAAGATTACCGGGCCGGCAAGAAGGGAGCCCTGAACTTCCTCGTCGGGCAGGTGATGAAAGAGACACGTGGACGGGCGGATCCGCGGGAACTCGGCCGTATCGTCTCTGAATACATTGATACAGGCGGGGTGTAATCCGCAGTGCATCTGATCATCGCAGAGAAGAACATATCGGCAAACCGGATAGCGCAGATCCTCGCCGGCAGCGAGAGAGTGAGAGCGACGAAGGACGGGAGCGTATCCACCTACTCCTTCGACACGAAGACGGTGGTCGGCCTCAAAGGGCACGTGGTGGAGGTGGATTTCGAGCCCGGTTACACGAACTGGCGAAGCGAGACCCACACACCGCGCAGCCTCATCGACGCGGGCATCATCAAGAAGCCGACCGAGAAGAAGATCGTCAACCTCATCCAGAAACTCTCGAAGAAGGCGGATTCTGTCACCATCGCGACTGACTACGATACGGAAGGAGAACTGATCGGGAAGGAGGCATACGATCTCGTCAGGGCGGTGAACCCCTCGGTCAAGATCAACCGGGCCCGGTTCTCTGCGATAACCCCGACAGAGATCCGTTCTGCCTTTGAGAACCTGACCGACCTCGACTTCGATCTCGCAGCGGCCGGCGAAGCTCGCCAGACGATCGACCTGATGTGGGGCGCTTCGCTCACCCGGTTCATCAGCCTTGCAGCACGCCGGGGCGGCACAAACATCCTCTCCGTCGGCCGGGTCCAGAGCCCGACACTCGCCATGATCGTCGAACGAGAGCGCGAGATCGAGAGTTTCGTCCCGGAGACCTACTGGATGCTCTCGCTTGAGACCGAGAGAGACAGCGTAACGATCGAGGCGCGGCACACCGCCGGGCGGTTCACCGATCACGAGGCGGCGCTGGCCGCAGAGGCGGGGACAAAGGAGCCGCTCATCGTCACGGACGTGAACGAGGGGCAGAAGATCGACCGGGCGCCGACACCGCTCGACACCACGACGTTCATCGTCGCAGCAAGCCGTCTTGGGTTCTCGGCGGCAAACGCGATGCGGATCGCTGAAGATCTCTACATGAACGGGTACATCTCCTACCCGAGGACCGACAACACGGTCTACCCGAAATCCCTGAACCTGAACGGGATCCTCGACTCCCTCCGGGGAGGGGTCTTCGATAAGGATGTCGCCTGGGTGCAGCAGAACCGGCGGCCCGTCCCGACCCGGGGGAAGAAGGAGAGCACCGACCACCCACCGATCCACCCGACGGGAACAGCAGCCCGCGAGGCGCTCGGTCAGGACAGGTGGAAGATCTATGAACTCGTCGTACGGCGGTTCCTTGCGACCCTCTCTCCTGATGCGAAGTGGGCAACGACCCGATACAACTTCGATGCGTCCGGCGAGCCCTACAGGGCTACGGGCGGCAGGCTCCTCTACGATGGATGGCGCCGGGTTTACCCCTACTCGGAGGCGAAGGAGAACATCCTCCCGGTGCTCGCCACCGGGGAGAGGCTGCCGATCAGGAGGGTGATCCTCGAAGAGAAGGAGACGCAGCCGCCGGCGCGTTTCTCCCAGAGCCGGCTCATCCAGGTGATGGAAGAGCTCGGCCTCGGGACGAAGAGTACGCGGCACGAGGTGATCGGGAAGCTCGTCTCCCGCCGCTACGTGGAAGGAAACCCGCTCCGTCCGACGCTCGTCGGCAGGGCGGTCATAGATGCGCTCGACAACCACGCCGAGACGATCACGGAACCGGAGATGACCCGGACGCTTGAGGAGCATATGCAGCTCATCAAGCAGAGCCAGCGCTCCCGCGACGATGTCGTCACCGAGTCCCGTGAGATGCTGCACCGGGTCTTTGACAAACTCGAGGCGCACGAATCGGAGATCGGCACCGAGATCATGGAGCAGACCGCCGAGGAGCATACCGTCGGCCCCTGTCCGATCTGCGGTCGTGATCTACGTATCCGGCACATCGGCGTCTCCCAGTTCATCGGCTGCACCGGCTACCCGGAATGCCGGTTCAACATCAGCCTGCCCGGCAGCACCTGGGGGAAGGCCATCCGGGTCGAAGCGACGTGTGAGGAGCACAACCTCGCCCACGTCCGCCTGATCCGGAAGGGCGCCCGTCCATGGGATATCGGCTGTCCGCTCTGCAGCCATATCGCCTCGAACGTCGAAGCGCTCCGGATGATGCCCTCGATGACCGACGACCTCGTGCACCGCCTGCATGCACACCACATCTACACGGTCTCCGAGATCGCGAGCATGCCGCCTGCAGACCTCGCAAAAGCCATCGACGGCGAGACGAAAGAGGCCGTGCAGCTCACAAAAGAGGCAGAGGATGCACTTGAGATCCTCCGCCGCCGCTCGGAACTCAGGAAGTTCATCCGGAAAGCCGTTCCCCCGAGGAAAGGGCGGAGCCACGCGAAGATCATCAAGAGCCTCCTCGAACAGGGGATCGGCGATATCCATGCGCTCTCACTCTCTGATGTTGCGGCGCTCAAGAAGGCCGGGATCCCTGAGGCTACCGGGAACGATATCCTGGATGCGGTACGCGAACTCTGCAACGAGCGCGTCCTCCGGAAAGCCGGGGTTCCTGCGGTCAGCCTGAAGAAGTACCAGGCAGGCGGCGTCTCAAGCCCCGACGACCTCTGCTACCTCCCCATCCCTTACCTTGCAAGCAAAACCGGCATTAACCCGGAAACCGTACATAAGCATGCAGATCTGGTCTGCAGGCACCTCGGGCGCCCCGCCCCGGAAAAGATCTCCCGAACGATCCTTGATCGTGGGCGAAACGAACTCCTTGCGGTCCCCGGGATCGGTGAGGCGACCGTGGACAGGCTCTACCTTGCAGGCATCTATGACGCCGCAACGCTTCGTGAAGCCGATCCCGAGGAGATCGCCTCGATAACCGGCATCCCGAAGGCCAGACTCCGCGACTACATCGGCCATCTGAAGTGAGATCCATGCACGCAAACTGGAAGACCTGGGCACACGTAACGAAACTTGACCCCGACAAATGCCTCCCGAAGGGCGCCGTCGAAGAGATCGCGACGAGTGGAACCGATGCCCTGATGCTCTCGGGCACGCTGAACGTGACGCGGGAAAACCTCCACGAACTCCTGGATCTGGTCTCCTCCTACGGACTGCCGCTGGTGGTGGAACCGGCAAGCCCCGACTGCGCCATATTCGATGAAGGGATAGATCACCTCTTCGTGCCGAGTGTGTTGAACACGAACGATGTCCGCTGGATCGTCGGGAAGCACTACACGTGGCTGCGCCGGGCAGAGAGCATCGACTGGGAGATGGTGGTTCCCGAGGCCTACATCGTCCTCAACCCGAACTCAGCCGTCGGGCGGGTGACGGGGGCGGACTGCAGCCTCTCGGCCGGGGATGTGGCCGCGTTCGTGGAGATGGCGGACCGCTACTTCCGGTTCCCGATCGTCTACATCGAGTACAGCGGAACCTACGGGGATCCGGCGATCGTGCAGGCGGCGGCCGAGGCGATCGAGCATGCCACCCTCTACTACGGCGGCGGGATCCGCTCAGCCGAGCAGGCGGCGGAGATGGGCCGCTATGCCGACACGATCGTCGTGGGAAACGCCGTCTACGAAGAAGGAATCGATGTGCTCCGGGCGACGGTCCGGGCGGTACAGTGAGGTATGCCTGAGATCTCGATCGTCCTGGTCGAACCCCTTTACGAGGGGAACGTCGGGTTTGCCGCCCGGGTGATGAAGAACTTCGGGTTCACCCGGCTGATTCTCGTCAACCCCTGCACGCTCGGCGATGACGCGATCATGCGCGCCGCCCACGCCCGTGACGTTCTTGACGGCGCCCGGCGGATGACGATCGATGAGATCTACCGGGAGTTCGACTTCGTGGTCGCGACGACCGGCGAGGTGAGCAAATCGGTCTGCACCCCGATGCGGATGCCCTACTATGCGCCGGCGGAGGTCAGGGAGATCGTCGCCGATATCGACGGGACGGTCGCGATCCTCTTCGGGCGGGAGAACTGGGGGCTTGCGAACACCGAACTTGTGCGGGCAAACTTCATCTGCACCATACCGACCTCGGAGATCTACCCTATCCTCAACCTCTCTCACGCGGTGGGCATCCTCTGCTACGAACTTGCGAACCTGCCGCGCGGAACCTACCCGCTTGCAGGACAGGTCGAGATGAACTCGCTCTACCGGCATATCGGTGCTTTCCTCGAACGGATAGACCATCCCGACTTCAAGCGGGAGAACACGATGATCCTGATCCGCCGTGTGCTCGGCCGAACGAAACTGACCATCCGCGAGGTGAGCACGCTCCATGGGCTGATGCGCCGAACGGAGTGGCATCTCGAAAACAAAGAATAGGTTGCGGGAGAGATTTATTAGAATGATTCTTGTCGACTGGCAGATAGAAGACCGCATCAGGCGCGGGCATATCAAGGTAGATCCTTTCGAACCCGGTCTGATCCAGCCAAACTCTCTCGATATCAGGCTTGGTTCCCACTTCGTCTGGTACGTCCCCGGAGAGAGCGTGATCGATCCCTATGAAAGGGAGACCGTCTGTTCGGATACCAGAGAGATGACGGCCGAATCGATCGTCCTCGCACCGGGCCAGTTCCTCCTTGCCGAGACCCTGGAGACGATAGAACTCCCCGACGACGTCGTGGCGAGCATCGAAGGGAAGAGCAGCATCGCGCGCCTCGGGGTCGAACTCCACCAGACGGGAGGATGGATCGATGCGGGGTTCCGGGGGACGATCACGCTTGAGATGTGCAACGTGAACGCCCGGCCGGTCAAGGTCTACGCGGGAATGCCGATCGGGCAGCTGGTCTTCTACCGCACGGATCGCGCGGCGCGCCCTTACAACATGAAGCAGGACGCAAAGTATATGGACCAGCGGCAGGCAACCCTCTCCCGCTATCACGAGAACACGCGCCACGCACAGGAGTGATGCGGGAATCCGGCGAGAGCGGATGGCCTGGACACACGCTCCCTGCCTGCCGAGCGTCATGCACTATATAGCAGAAAAACAGATATTGAACGATTCAACTGGGGATTACCAATGCGAATTCTTCTGATCCACTCTGACCATATTGAATACGAGGCCCGGAAGAAGACGAAGGTCGCCGAAGAGGATGCGGTCCAGAAAGACGCACTCGACGAGGCGCTTGCCGTCTTCTGCGCGGTTGAGTCTGTCGACGAAGAGAACATCGAGGATGCCGTCAGGCAGACGGCGGACGAGATCGTCACCACCGCCCGGCAGCTCAGCACTACCAATATCATGATCTACCCCTATGCCCACCTCTCCTCCGATCTCGCATCACCCGATGCAGCGGTGAGGGTTCTCAAGGGCATCCAGGAGACCCTCGCCGGCACGGGCGATCTCGTCGTGAAACGTGCGCCGTTCGGCTGGTACAAGGCATTCTCGCTCTCGTGCAAGGGCCACCCGCTCTCAGAGCTCTCGCGGACGATCGTCCCGGGAGAGGGAGCGGCCGCGCCCAAAAAGGAGATCGAGCACGAGTTCTTCGTCATCACCCCTGAAGGGGAGAAGAGAGATCCGGCCGATTACGCGGAGGGGGAGACCCCCTTCGCCGCCCTGATCCGGAAAGAACTCGGGTACCCGGGGCCAGAGGGGGCTGAACCCATCCACGTCGACCTGATGCGTGCAAAGGAACTCGTGGACTATGAACCACGCGCGGATGTCGGAAACCACCGCTGGATGCCCCGGGGCAAGCTGATCCGCGATCTCCTCACCGACTACGTCCTCATGCAGGTGCTCGACTACGGCGGGATGCCGGTCGAGACCCCGGTGATGTACGACCTCGGCGATAAGGCGATCGCGGAGCATGCCGCCAAGTTCGGGGAGCGGCAGTACCGGTTCAAGAGCGGCAACCGCGACATGATGCTCCGGTTTGCGGCGTGTTTCGGGATGTTCTCGATCATGCACGATATGCACATCTCGCCGAACACCC
>JAAZGM010000001.1 GCA_012511245.1 Methanomicrobiales archaeon
GTCTCGGCCCCGGCGAGGCGCTCGGGGGTGAAGGGCACCTGCATCGAGGCGACGATCAGCGCCGGGATGGTGATGTTGATGAGGAGCCCCGAGAGCCCCCGGGTGGCCCGGGGGTCGACGATCTTTGCGGAGACGGCGACATAGCCCGCGGCGATCAGGAGGACCAGGATGAAGATCTGGTCTGCAACTATCAGGAAATCCATGATCGCGCCGTTCATGAGGGCTCCGCTCCGTCCGGTTCATCAAGGTGAGTGCCGGTACCCCTTTACGGTTCTGCTCGGGGGGTATGGGGTGCAGTGAGCGAGCGGGAGCCTGCCCGGGTTTTAGAGCGGGGTTTTTCGGGATCGCGGCGTGTTCCTCGCACAGAGGGCGCCTCGCCCGCGTAGAGGGGAGGGGTGTGGCTGTCCGGGACTGTGGGTGTCGGCGGGTCCTGTCTCCAGGGGCGGGGATTATTGTCCTGCCATAAGAAGGTTTATGATGTGTTCGGTTCCAGCCGAACGATGCCTGCTGATTTTATATGTTTTAATGACCTCAAAATGCGTAAGGTGCCGCATGCGGTACCCGTTTGTGTGCGGGGGTCGCCCATCCCCGGTTGACGCCCCGGATGACGCGCCCCGCAAGCCCGGAGGCAAAGGGAACGTAAGCGTTCTGCGTGCTTAAATATGTGCCTTTTCTGCCTCCGGAAAACTACAGGAGGAAAGTAAATGAACGGAAAAACCGGATTGCAGGCATTTCCCATGCTCCTGGCGCTGCTGCTGGTGAGCGTGGTTATGGTGCCCGCAAGCGCATACTATTATTGTTGTGCAGAATGGGTGAACAACTATCCCCCACCATCCGACTTGGAGCACAATGATGAAAACGCACAGGGGTTTTACTACCAGCTCGGTGGTGACTCATCCTGGTGGGGAGACTTTATCTATGGCGATGGTCAGGCCCTGGAAAGACACTGGAAAGATCCCAGTAAGTCCGGAAACGGTATAGACTATATTTACACAGATGATACACATTTTGCGTTCTTTTCGGGCCATGGTGCCCCAGAAGGATTTGCATTTTCCTCCTCCCAAGACGATACCTTCCTGAGTTACAGTGATGCTCTCTGGGGAAACACGCAGATGGACTGGATTACCATTGATGCCTGCACTGTTCTGCGCGAGAATAGCCATACAAATTGGTACAATGCATTTGGCGGCCTACACTCGATGACCGGGTTCCATACTGAATGTCACGATGTCTCGGACAGAGGCTCTAACTTCGTACACCGGATGGTCGGTACGTGGACCACCCAACCGATCATCACGGCATGGTTCATTGCAGCGAAGGATACAGAGCCTTCGACCACGTATGCGGCAGCCCTTGCCCGAGAAGGCTGCTGGTCCGATTATGTCTACGGGCACGGGAGCCAGGGGACACCCGGAACGTCGTTCCTGTACGGTACGTACCAGTGTTGAGGTGATCACATGAACATGAAACTAATTGGAGTTAGTGCCGGTGTCCTGGCGCTTCTTGGAGTCATCTGCGTTGTCAGCATACCCGTGTTTTTCAGCGACAGTCATACACCTGACTGTGGTCAATCCAACCAGATAGGTGGCGTGAAATCGGCGGGTGCTGCAAACCTCACCTACACCGCCTCTGTTCCGTTCCCGCCGACGCCTGCGGAGGTTATCCTGTATCGGGTGCTGGAGCCGGAGATCACGACGGAACTTGTCTCATCGATGGCGGAGAAGATAGGCCTGAAGGGAACGGTGCGCGAATCGTACGACCAGATGCTGCTCTCCGATGAACCCCACTCGTTGGAGGTTCATATGAAGTCGGGGAGAGTCGCTCTGATTGATATCCCCCGTTGGATGAACCCGAACGACAAAGACCTGCCGGAAAGCCTTCCTTCGGACGATGAGGCGATCCAGATCGCAACACAGTACCTGGAGGAGACCGGGCTGATGCCCCCCGATGCAATCCTGTGTGGCGTTGCCCACCCCCAAATCGTTGAGTATAACGAGGATGGTGAGGTGATCGGTATCGCCTTTGAAGACGTCCAGGTCTCTTACTCCCGCACAATCGACGGTCGGCCGGTTGTGGGTTCGAAATTGACGGCTGAGATCGGCGGCGGCGGGGATATCCTGAATGTTTACAAACTCTGGAGAGACTATGCCCCGGAGAAGGAGATAGCAGTCATAACGCCACAGGAAGCTTTTGAAGAATTGAAGGCGACTGGGCTGGCGGTCGACGGAAAAGGCCCGACCGCGGTTATCACCGGGATCGAACTTGGGTATTATGAAGCACCGGCGATGGATGAGCCTACCTACCTCGTCCCGGTCTACATCTTCAGGGGCGAGGTGCGGGATGAGACCGGGGGAACCGCATTCGTCAGATACATCCCCGCGTCCCCCGACCTTGGGGAGGGTATCCCGGCGGTAAAGTGACCGCCCCAGGTTCCTCTTCTTTTTCGGAGCGAAATTCTATGAAGAAGATTCTGTACCTCGTCATCACCTGTGCCGCCGCGGGCATGCTGGTCCTGGTTGGAATACATATACTCCCGAACCCGGATCTGCAAGGGCCGGGTGAGATACCGACGGAGGTTCCGGAGAACCGAACACCCCGCCCGACAGGCGTTCCCCGGGAGAATACATCATTTATCGAGATTCATCATGCAGGAGACCCGGGCGTTATCCTCTATCCAGGAGATCCCGGGTATCCTGCCATCGAAGCAGAGTGCCGCGAGCAGATCCGGAGCACCTGTGGTCAGTATAAGATGGGGTTCTCGCGGGTTGAGCTGGACGCCATGAAACAAAACGACACCTATGTCGCGATGCATCTCCCTGCTCCCACGAGATTCGAGACGGGTTATATCGTCGATGGGTCGCCGAAGGAGATCCTTGCAGACGAAGCGGTCTTATTTCTGGATTTCGAGGACTGGCCGGAGAACATAATCATCATGCGACTGGGAGATGTTTGCGGGGTCTGGGACGCTTCGCGCGACCGGGAAAAACTTCGGGTTCTGGCTGATCCGTTTTTGGTCGGTCGGGCCGCGTCCTGACAGGCGTAGACGGTCAGTGGTATATATTTGCATTTCGTCTGTTCAAAACAGACCCGTCCAATCGGCAGAATACGATCAACGCCTCCGCGCCGGCAACCGGGATGTATGAGGGGAATAGTTTTCGGCGGTCTTTGCCGGGAACAACTGCGACGGTGCCCGGTTCCGTGGGGGGAGGTTCGACGAGCGTGGCAGGGCCGTGACCATTATCCCGGCGCCCGACGGCGGGTCCTGTCTCCAGGGGCAGGAATTATTGTCCTGCCATAAGAAGGTTTATGATGTGTTCGGTTCCAGCCGAACGATGACTGCTGATTTTATATGTTCTAACGACCCAGAATCGCATCGAGTGCCGCATGCGGTACCCGCTTGTGTGCGGGGGCACCCATCCCCGGTTGACGCCCCGAATGACACGCCCCGCAAGCCCGGAGGCAATGGAA
>JAAZGM010000245.1 GCA_012511245.1 Methanomicrobiales archaeon
GCCCGGTCGGTGAAGAGGGAGGCGAGGCACCGAACGTAGGCTTCCCGGAGCGCCTGGTAGCCGCGGACGTTCAGGTAGGTCTCCTGCTGCCCCGCGAACGAGACCGTCGGGAGGTCTTCGGCGGTGGCGCTCGACCGGACGGCGACATCGGCATCCGGCCCGTACTCGTCGGAGAGCATATCGTAGGCCGCCCGGATCTCGCCCCAGAGGTCGTCCGGGATCCCGGCCGAGAGGATGAGATCGCGGGCCCGCCTTCCCCGCTTTGCGATGTCGGCGACGTCGCTGCGGTCAAGCCCGGCAAGCGTCTCTTTGAGGGCATCGAGGATCCCCGCGGATGTAAGGACATGCCGGTAGCCTTCGGCGGTCACGGCGAACCCGTCGGGGATCTTCACGCCCTTCGGGGTCAGTTCGCTGTACATCTCGCCGAGCGATGCGTTCTTCCCGCCGACAAGGCCGACGTCCTCGTTTCTGACGTCGATAAACCAACGAATATACTTCGCGTCCTGCTTCATGCTCCCCCTCCTGCCGGCGCCTCCGCCGGCACCCGGTAGGTTCCGGCGACGACGTTCTGCGGGTTCCCGACGAAGAACGCCCTGATGTTCTCGACGCTCGTGGCGAGGATCCGCTCAACCGCCTCCCGCGTGTTGAAGGCGTTGTGCGGGGTGAGAATCACCCGGTCCGAGTGCAGCAGGCCGAAACTCTCGAGCGCATCCCGCAGTTCCTCCGCCGACGCCTCGTCCGCCCCGGCAAACTCCTCCTCGATCCAGACCTCCTCCCCCTCGAAGGTGTCGAGCGCGACGCCGCCGAGGCGGTCTTCGCGGAGGGCTTCCGCGACCGCCCGGATATCCACCACGCCACCCCGGGCGGTGTTGACGAGGAGCGCGGAGCTCTTGACCAGCCGGAGCCGTTCTACGTCGATAAGGTGATGCGTGGCCTTCGTATAGGGGACGTGCAGGCTGATGACGTCCGCTTCCCGCAGGAGTTCGTCGAGAGCCATGTAGCGGACGCCGTAGTCTTTTGTGAGAGCCGGATTCGGCCTCAGGTCGTAGGCGATCACCTCCATCTCCGCCGCGTGGGCGATGCGGGCGAGGTGCGACCCGATGCGCCCGGTCCCGATCAGGCCGAGGGTCTTTCCGGCGAGGTCCATCCCGGCAAGTCCGGCCCGCGAGAAGTCGCCCCGGTCGGTCCGCGCAAACGTCGCCCGGAACTTCCGGGCGAGGGCCAGGATGAGCCCGAACGCGAACTCCGCCACCGTGGTTTCTCCGTAATGCGGCACGTTGCAGACGGCGATGTTCCGCTCCCGGCAGGCGACGAAGTCGATATGGTCGAACCCCGTGGACATGGCGGCGATCATCTTGAGGTTCGGCAGCCGGTCGAGGACCTCGCGGGTGACGCGCGACATGACGAAGACCCCGATGCCTTCGGCGCCATGGGCAAGCGAGACGTTCTCGATAGTGAGCGGTTCGGCATGGAGGTCGATATCGTAGCCACCCTCGCCGGCGAACGCCCTCCGGATCACATCCTGCTCGTGCTCATCGAGGCCGAAGAAGACCAGTCGTATCATGATCTTCACTCCCGGGAGGCCATGTAGGAGGCGATATCGACCATCCGCTTCGCATATCCAAACTCGTTGTCGTACCAGACCAGGAC
>JAAZGM010000246.1 GCA_012511245.1 Methanomicrobiales archaeon
ATCTCTTCACGGGCAAACCGGAGGACAGTGCGGTCAATCATCATCGCCTTCTGCGGTTCAATGAGATCGTGGACGAAACCTCCAGCCCCTTCATGGAGCATGCCGATATCCGGATCAAGATGGGCTCCGACCACCGAGACGCAGCAGTTGCCATACAGCATGGCATACCCTATCGAGAACATGGTGTTGATGGGATCAAGGTACGGACGGTCAGCCCTGCGGCGGAACCCGAGTTCCGGAGGGAGTGTGCGGGAGAGGATCTCGTAGTACATATCGTTGGTCAGCCGGGAGAGCCTCCGGAGTTCCTCCATGGTGATCGTGACCGCAAGTTCTTCCCTGACCTCATGGAGAAAATCCAGTTCACCGGCATAGAATACCTCTTCTCCGGCGCGGCCATAGAGCTCCGCAAGAAGGAGGAGGCGAGACTGGAGAGCGGCCAGCGCGAGCGGCTGAGCGAACCGATGGGGGGCGGCGCGCTCCTGGGCGAGGCGCACTTTCTCATCCGGCCGGTAGCCGTACGGGTAGAGGTACCCGACGGGTGTGCCGTCCATGTCGAAGATGGTGATGGCGGCGCCGGCTTTGAGGAGATTGGTCACCGCCGATGTATGCAGGGTATGCCCGCCGACGATCAGGAGGTGTTTCACCGAATGTATGGGATAACGGCAGGTATCATTCCCGCGCGCGATGATTAACTCCTGTGTTGTCGCCTTGATGTGTCCCCCGTAGCCGAAGACGGGAAGCCAGGGTTCCGTCGCCACCATCTGATCACTCTGGAAATGAACATTGGGCTGTTTTTAGTGATTAATGCATCGAATCTCCAGAATATTGAGAGAATGTGGTGCCGGCATAAGGGGGGCGGATCTGACGGCTGCTGCCATCCACGGCGTCATTGTCCGGGGTAGACGCCGCCCGGGGAATGAGAGGGGGGTGTCACGGTCTACCGTGCCACGTATTGACAAACCTTTTCCGCACCGCCCGCCCACATGGTAGTAGATAATGCACGGCGGCGGAACTCCAATGGAGAGCACCACAACCTGATGCCGGGCACCATTGGCCGCACGATCTTTCCTGACGGCAAAAAAAGATGGGATATCATGTTCTGGAATAGAGCGATGGAGACGATCCGGCCTGATGAGCTCGCGGATCTACAATTGAAGCGGCTGAAGTGGTCGCTATCTCAGGCACAGAAAGTAGGGTTATACCAGAGAAAACTGAAAGAAGCGGGTATCACGCCGGACGATATCAGGACGCTCGACGATCTGGAGAAACTTCCTTTCACCTACAAAAAGGAACTCCAGGGCGGTTATCCGTTCGGCCTCTTTGCGGTTCCCTTAAAAGAGATCGTCCGGATTCACACGACTTCCGGCACGACAGGGAAACCGACCGTCGTCGGGTACACCCGGCAGGACCTGGACAACTGGTCGGAGTTGATCGCGCGGAACATGACGATGATCGGTCTCGGGGAGGACGATGTCTTTCAGAATGCGGTCAATTACGGTCTCTTCACCGGAGGGCTCGGGTTCCACTACGGCGCCGAGAAGATCGGGGCGACCGTGATCCCGAGTGCGACCGGGAACACCCGCCGCCAGATCGAGAT
Organism: Methanomicrobiales archaeon; assembly: GCA_012511245.1. Taxonomy (GTDB): domain Archaea; phylum Halobacteriota; class Methanomicrobia; order Methanomicrobiales; family Methanoculleaceae; genus Methanoculleus. The sequence continues at coordinate 1,598 of JAAZGM010000246.1, forward strand.
GATCGAGGACTTCGGGGTGACCGCCATCCACTGCACACCGAGTTATGCCCTCCACCTCGCCGAGGTGGCTGAATCGATGGGAAAGACGCTCGACACCCTGAAGACCGGGATATTCGGAGCTGAACCCTGGTCGGAGAGCATGCGCAGCGAACTCGAGCGGCGTCTCGGGGTGAAGGCCTACGACAGTTACGGGCTCTCGGAGATGTACGGCCCTGGCGTGGCGTTTGAGTGCCCGGAGAGGGATGGACTCCATATCTGGCACGACTGCTACCTCGCCGAAGTTATCGACCCCGAGAGCGGTGAGCGGCTCGCTCCAGGAGAGCGCGGCGAACTCGTCATCACGCCGCTCGTCAAGAACGCCCTGCCGCTCATCCGCTACCGCACCGGCGACGTGACCCGGCTGATAGATGACGAGTGCGCCTGCGGACGCGGGCAGAGGATCGAGCGGATCACGGGCAGAAGCGACGATATGATGGTCATCAGGGGGATCAACGTCTTCCCGTCCCAGATCGAGCATGTGCTGCGCGCCCTCCCGGAGGTCGGGGAGCAGTTCATGGTATATATCGATCGCGTCAAACATCTTGATGAGATGACGATCGAGGTCGAGATGAGCAGGGCGGGGTTCTCCGGCGAACTCCAGGACCTTGCCCGCGTGCAGAAGAGGATCTCCGGTGAACTTCACAGTACGCTCGGTCTAAGGACCGCGGTGAAACTGGTGGAGCCGGGATCGCTGCCCCGGTTCGAGGGGAAGGCGAAACGGGTCATCGACCGGCGGGGGGCGATCTGAGAGTGCCCTGGAACCCGCGGGCGGAGGAGATGCCGCTCGATGATCTGCGGCGCCTCCAGTTCAAACTTCTCAAGTCTCTGGTATACCGTCTCTACAGTTTCAACGACTTCTACCGGCGCCGGATGAAGGAGCACGAGGTTCATCCCGACGACATCAGGGCGCTTGAGGATGTTGCGAAACTGCCGTTCATGTACAAGAGCGACCTGCGGGACGGCTACCCGGACAGGATCTTCTCTGCTGAGCAGAACGAACTGGTCAGGTACCATGTTTCTTCCGGGACGACAGGAAAACCGACGGTCGTCGGGTATACAGAACGTGATATCCAGAACTGGAGCGAGTCGCTTGCACGGGCATTCTCCTCGTGCGGCCTCGGGAGAGGAGACGTCATCCAGGTGAGTTACGGCTACGGCCTCTTCACCGGCGGCCTCGGCGCTCACTACGGTGCTGAGCGTGTCGGTGCAACCGTCCTTCCGACGAGCGTCGGAAACACCGAACGCCAGATCGAACTCATGCAGGATCTCCACGTCACCGCCATCGCCTGCACCCCGTCCTATCTCCTCCACATGGGGGAGGTTGCGGAGAAGATGGGCGTCTCGATCAAGGACGATACCGGCCTTCGCCTGGGTTTCCTCGGCGCTGAACCCTGGTCGGAGCAGATGCGGAAGAGGATCGAGGACTGGCTCGGGATCCGTGCCTACGACATATACGGGACGAGCGAGCTCTCCGGCCCGATGTTCACCGAGTGCAGCGAGCAGCAGGGGATCCATATCTGGGGCGATCTCGCTCTGGTGGAAGTCGTCGACCCTGCGACCGGCGAGGTGCTGGAGCCCGGTGAGCAGGGCGAACTGACCATAACCATGCTGCAGAAGGAGGCTCTTCCCATGGTCAGGTATAGGATCGGGGATCTGACCTCCATCGAGGAGGAACCCTGCGCCTGCGGAAGAACCCATCCGCGCATCGGCCGGATCCGTGGAAGGGTGGACGATATGCTGATCGTCCGCGGGATCAACGTCTTCCCGTCGCAGGTGGAGCATGCGCTGCTTGAGATCCCCGAAGTCGGCAGGCACTTCCAGATCGTCGTTGACCGTAAAGGTGCACTCGACTCCATGCTCGTGCGGGTAGAGGTGAGTGAAGAGGCGTTCTCCGATAAGATCACTGATCTGATGGTGATCAAGAAGACCGTGGAGCACCGTCTGCGGAGCTCGCTGAACGTGGGTGTGAGCGCTGAACTGGTCGAACCGGGAACACTTCCACGGTTCGAGGGCAAGTCTAAGAAAATCGTTGACAGGAGGTCATTGTAATGGAAAAGTCGTATGTTGTCAAACAGATCTCCATCTTTTCGGAGAACCGTCCGGGGCGTCTCGCGGCAGTTGCCGGGGCGCTCCGGGACGCAAAGATCAACATATTTGCGTTCAGTATTGCTGAAGCGAACGGTTTTGGAGTCGTTCGTGCACTTGTCGACCGGCCGGACGATGCATACCGGACGCTGACCGATCTCGGATTCCGCGTATCGTTCACCGATGTCATCGGCGTGAAGATGCGCGATGAACCCGGCGGCCTCTCAGATATCGCATCGATCCTCGGTGATGCAGGGGTCAACATCGAGTATGCCTACGCCTACTCAGGGAAGGACGGGGCGGTCCTGATCCTGCG
>JAAZGM010000247.1 GCA_012511245.1 Methanomicrobiales archaeon
CGATCACGCAGACGGACGGGGTCGTCATCGAGGGGCACGCGGCGATGAACGCTTCGGGGAAGGCGGTGATGCTCCACACCCGTGTGGGCTCCTACATCATCCCGCTCATCAGTCTTCAGCGGGTCGCCCGCGGAGAGGTAGTGAGCGCTCCGCTCTTTCCCCTGGTGCCGGGGGTGATGGGATGACGGGCGATATCGGAGGCGCGGTGGCACTCCTCGCCGACGGGGTGGTCGAGGTCCGGGCGCTCGCCGATGGCGTCGTCCACTCGGGCTACTTCGATGACCACGATGCGCTCGCCCGGGCGGTCGAACCCCTCGACGCCGACCCCGCGGTCGCGGGGATTTATCTGACGCTCAATACAGTGAACCCCGCCCTCCTCGCCCGGCGGGCGAACCGGATCAAGATGAGGCTCTCCCGCAAAGACGCCACCACGGCGGATGCCGACATCATCCGCCGGCGCTGGTTCCCGGTCGACATCGACCCCGTCCGGCCGAGCGGGGTCTCGTCGACGGACGTGGAGCACGAAGCGGCGCTCGAGGCCGCCGGGCGGATCGCGGGGTATCTCGCGGAGCAGGGGTTCCCTGCACCGATCCGGGCGGACTCCGGGAACGGCGCCCACCTCCTCTACCGGATCGACCTCCCGAACGATGAGGCGGCAACCGCGCTCGTGAAAGGGTGTCTTGCAACCCTCGACGCCCTCTTCTCAAACGAGACCGTGGCGGTCGATACCGCGAACCACAACGCCGCCCGGATCTGGAAACTCTACGGGACCATGTCCCGGAAGGGTGATTCCACACAGGAGCGGCCCCACCGGCGGGCGAAGGTCCTCTCGGTTCCACCGGAGATGGGCGTGGTTCCCGTGGAGCGGCTCCGGCACCTCGCCGGGCTCCTCCCCCACGAGGAACCGGTCGCACCGCGACCGAAAACCGGCATCGACCTCGCCGCCTGGCTCGCAGATCATGGGATCGCTGTCCGGTCGGCGAAACCCTACCAGGGCGGAACACTGTATTCGCTTGCGGAGTGCCCCTTCTCATCGGCGCATAAGGACGGCGCCTTCGCCATCCAGTTTCCAAACGGCGCCATCTTCGCCGGCTGCCACCATGCGACCTGCGGCGGGGGAGCGCAGCGCTGGCCAGAACTCAGGGGGATGTACGAGCCGAAGCGGAGGCCGGAGAAGGAAGAGGAACCCGCCCCTCCTCCGAACGAACACCACGAGCGAGCCCTTGCGATCCTCAGGACCGGCGACCCGCTCGCCTTCATCCTCGACACCTTCAACAAAGCCCACGTCGGCGACCGGACGGTCGCGGAGTGCCTCACGATGTCCCTTGCCTCACAGTCGGTCGAGAACACGAACGGGCTGCACGTCGCCGTCTCGGGGAACTCCGGGAAGGGCAAGACCCACGCCTGCACGGCGATGCAGAACCTCATCCCCGACGCCTACAAACTCAAAGGCACCGTCTCGAACAAAGCGCTCTACTACGACGACGACCTCCGGCCGGGGACCGTCCTCCTCTTCGACGACGTCTCGCTCTCCGACGACCTCCAGGAGGTCTTGAAGTCCGCGACCGCGAACTTCCGCGAACCGATCGAGCACCGGACCCTGACGACCGAGCGGAAACTCCGGGTCTGCACCATCCCGGAACGGTGCGTCTGGTGGCTCGCAAAGGTCGAGGATATCGGCGACGACCAGGTGATGAACCGGATGCTGACGGTCTGGATCGACGATTCCGTCGACCAGGATAGAAGGGTCTTCGAGTACATGAAGGAGGCCGAGGCGGCTGGCCGTGGCCCGGCACACGATGATATCCTCACCTGTCGGGCGATCTGGGAAGTCATCAAAACCGAGATCCTCACCGTCCGGATCCCCTTCGCCCGGCGGATACAGTCCTCCACAACCCAGAACCGCAGGAAC
>JAAZGM010000248.1 GCA_012511245.1 Methanomicrobiales archaeon
CGGAGCGTCGCAAGGCGGTCGCGAGCCCCTTCGGCATCCAGTTCCTGGAGCCGGCCGGCGAGTTCTCGGGAGGTGCCTTCCCGGTCGTCGATGATCGATTTGAGGTGTTCGGCACTGTCTTTCTTGAGGTAATCGATACCCAGCACCTGCATGAACCAGTCCTTCCGGGATCCCGCCCTGCTCTCGATCAGGGCAAGGAGTTCTTTCTGGCCGGCGTATATGGTGTTTCTGAAGTCGCCCGGCCCCATGCCGACGACCCGCTGCATCTCATCTCCCACCCTCTGGACACTGTTTGCGAGGAGTTTCTGGTTCAGGTAGAGGTTTGCCTCGTGGAGGTTTGAGGAGGCGCGGCGCTTGAACTTGCGGACGACGGCATACTCGTTGCCGCCGACCGAGAAGTCCAGACGAACCTCGCAGGTATCCTGTGGCCCTGCAAATGAACTGACGATGTAGTTCCCGTCGAGCCCGGTGCCCTGCAGGCCGTAGAGGGCGAAGAGGATGGCCGAGACGATACTGCTCTTTCCCGTTCCGTTGTTCCCGACGATCCCCGTGATACCGTCCTGGAAGGTGATCTCCTGGTCACGGAAGCGCTTGAAGTTGCGCATCCGGAGTTTATTCAGCAGCACGTTCCCCCTCTTTGTGGTGCGCGATGACCGAGCGGAGAACATCCATCCCGGTCTTCTTCACGAACTCCGCGTCCCCCGGGGCGAGGTGCTCCTTCTCCACGAACCGTTCGAACTCGGCGACGTAATCGAGGCCGACGAGCGAGTCTTCGTACAATATCCGGGACGAATCATCGACGGCCAGCACCTGCAGTTTGAGGTCCAGCGCACGGTTCCGTATATCCTGGAGCGCTTTCTGGTCGAGCGCACGGAGCGTATCGCGGCGTATCCCGTCAAGCGTCACCTGGCATATCGCCTGATGGATCTTCGTTCCGTGACTCTCTGCGGCATCGAGGATACGGTCTACGACCTCCCGCGCTGAGAGACCGTCGCAGTTGATCCTCCCGAGGCTGAACATCGGCGTGCGCGGAAGTTCGATATGCTCGACCTCTCCCGACGCGAGGTTCACGCCAAGACCGCCCTTCTTCTCCGCGATCTCGCCGTAGTTGCAGTGTTCGAGCGAGCCGCTGTACCAGGCGTTGTCAGCGACCTGCACCTGGCCGTGGAAGTGGCCGAGCGCGATGTAGTCGAACCGGTCGGAGAGGATGGTCGCGTCCAGTTCGTGCTCGGCGACGGTGTGAAGCCTTCTATCTTTCAGGATGCTCGCAAGACCGTGGGTGACGAGCACGTTCGTGCCGCCGGCGAACTCTATCCCTTCAAACGCCCTCCGGTAGCCCTCTGCCTCGAGCATATTCGGTATCAGATGAAAGACCGTATCCCCGAGCTCCACCCGCCGATAGCGGTTGTGATGGGCGACGTAGAGGTCGCTCGCCCGGTAACCGCCCCGTTCAAGCACCTCGAACGGCGACGCCGTGTAGCGGGTCTTTGCCATGCTGTGGTTGCCCGCGACGACGAGCACCGGAATCCCCGCATCGTGCAGGCGGGAGAGTGCATCGAGCGCCGTCGTGTAGGCGCGAGTCTTCGGCTTGACCTGGTGGAAGAGGTCGCCTGCGTGGACGAGCGCATCGGGGCGCATGGCGATGATCCGGTCGACGGCGGCAAGGAAGTTGTCGTAGATGAGTTGTTCGCGCAGGTTCATCCCGGTCTCGGGATCAACCCGGTTAAAAGCCGCCAATCCGAGATGCGTGTCTGCCAGATGAACGATCTTCATGCTTCAATTAATCTCCGTGTTCCCTGGTTATTAATGTCTGATCCGCGCGGTGCGAATGTGTTCGGCACCGGGCCGGTGGTCGGAACACGCGTAATCTAATATACCCTTGTAGATATCTGTATGGTGATCTCGTGTCAAAAAGAGCCGTAGATGCAGTTTTTCAGGCACTCTTCCTCCTATCCGACGTCCGGTTCCTGCTCCGGGAGACAGCTCCCGGGCATGACCTTGATGAGGCGCAGAGAGCGCGTGCCGCGACCACCCTCGCGAAGGTGAAACGGCAGGTTGCAATCCTCGAAGAGGAGCTGGTACGGTGAAGTGCGCGATCGATATCGAGTCACGCGACGTCGAGGAGATGTACATCAACATCGACCCCATCCAGGCAGGCGGACGGCTCACCGCCGAGGCTCTGAGGGCGGCAATATCGTACGGGGACGGCTACTCGGTCTGCGACAACTGCCG
>JAAZGM010000039.1 GCA_012511245.1 Methanomicrobiales archaeon
TCGTAGACCGGGACCGGGTGCTTCTCGAACGGCAAAAAGTGGAGGTAGCGTGAGCAGTAGTCCATCACCGGCGGCGGTGCGTAGGCCGGGGGAACCTTCTGGACCCGGTAGAACTCGCCAAAGCCGATGAAGTGATCGTAGTGGCCGTGCGACCAGAGGACGGCGTCGATGTGGGGGGAACAGGCACGGAGGAGCTGCTGGCGGAGGTCAGGGGAAGACTCGATGAGGATGCACCTATCCTCCACCTCGACGAGGAAGGACATCCGGAGCCTCGACTGCCCCGCCGCGATCATCGCCCGGCAGTTCTCGCAGTCGCATCCCACCTTCGGCGTCCCGATGGCGTCCCCGGTCCCGAGCAGCGTGATCCGCATCTCAGCGCCCGGCCCGGATGACGTTACGCTCCTCAGCACGCAGCAGCCCCTGCTCGACGTCCACGACGCTGACCCGGTGCCGGTCTTCCATCAGCGCCGAGATCACCGCCTCCTTCATCATCATCCGGAGGTCGGAGCCTGAGAACCCTTCCGTCCGGGCGGCAAGGTCGGCAAAGTCGCAGTCGCACTCGATCGTGGCGGCGACCTTCTCGAGGATCGCCTGCCGCATCTCCCGGTCGGGGAGCGGGAACTCGACGACCTCGTCGAACCGCCGCCATGCCGCCTCATCGAGGATCCGTGGGTGGTTCGTCGCCCCGATCAGGAGGACGCCGTTCTTGACGAAACTGATCTGGTCGATGTTCTTGAGGAGCATGTTCACCGCACGCTTCATAGCGCCGTGGTCGTCGCTGATCCGGGTCTTCGCGACAAAGTCGAACTCGTCGATGAAGAGGATGCAGGGGGAGAGTCTCTTCGCGAGATCGAAGATCCGGTCGATGTTCTTCGAGGTCTCGCCGAGATACTGGGACGTCACCATCGCAAGGCGGACCTCGAGCACCGGCATGTGGAGCTCCCGCGACATAGCAAGCGCAAGCGACGTCTTTCCCGTCCCGGGCGGGCCGACGAAGAGGAGCCGGCCGAACTCGTGGATGCCGTGCTGCTTTAAGTAATCGCGGTGTTCGAAGGCGACACCGATCTTTTTGATCGTCTCCTCCTGGCGCGGGGTGCAGACCAGTTTCGTGAGCGAGAACTCGACCTCGTCCGGCGCGCTGATGATGATGAGGTCGCGTGCTTCCCGCATCTCCTCGCTCTCGCCGATGATCCGGGAGACTTTCGCCTCCATGTACTCCTTCGTATCCTCGAACTGGGAGTTTCTTGCCCGAATATCCCGGTACCGGAGATCGATACCATCCTTACCCTCGTAATAGTATGCGAGGACAGGGTTCTCCCCGATCCGTGCCTTCCCCCCCTTCTTGAGGAACCATCCCGCCGCCGTATCGAGCGAAGGCAGGTTCAACCGCTGCCCGAACTCCTCATAGCCGACGAACGGATTTGCGCGAACTGCCTGGCAAACAGAGTCCGGAACGCCGAGTGTCTTCCTGATCGCCCCTTCACTCACGATCAGGGGGCGTTTCACCTCAGGACTTCCGCCGCTCCCGGCGCTGAAGACCCCCCGGCAGCGCGGGTTAAGGTCGTTGATATCGAGTTCCTCGTTCCGGTTGAATATCTCCGCGGTGAGCAGAACTTCCATGATAGCGAGGACGTCACGTGTACCTGTGTCGCCGGTCATATCCTGAGCAGACATATTAGCGCGCGGCATCGATAAGCGTAACTCACCGGGTTGTGACCTCACATCCATCGGCGGTGACGATCATGGTATGCTCGTTCTGCGAGACGAACGAGCCCGGGATATCGTGCAGCACCGGGAAGGGATGGAGTGTCCCGTTCCGCACAAGGGTGGAAAGCCCGATCTCGACCTTGTCACCCGGAACCCAGCGGCGGGAGAACGGGAGGCCCCGGCGCGGCCGGACGGTCTCGAGGATCCGTCGTGCCGAGGGGAGGCGGGCCGGCCGGGCTGCGATCTGTTTATAGATCTCCACTCTCGACGCCTCGGCGACCTTCCCCGAACCCGTCGTCGCGAAAGGCTCGATCGCAAAGACCATCCCCTCCTCAAGGATGGTGCCGCCGTTCATCGCGATGTTCGGGATCATGGGTTTCCCGTGGAGGTCATACCGGTCGAGGCCGTGCCCGGTGAGGTTTCCGACCGGTTTGTAGCCGTGCTCCTCGATCACCGCCTGGATGATTGTCCCGAGTTCTCCCGTGGCGACACCGGGACGGACAGCCCCGATCGCCGCTTCAAGGGCTGCACGGGACGCTTCGACGAGCTGCCCATGGTTCCCGAGATCGACGGTCATGGCGGTGTCGGCGATGTAGCCGTCGACGTGCACCCCGAGATCGACCTTGATGAGATCGCCCCGGGCAAATACCCGTTCGTCGCCGGGCATGGCAGTATCATGTGCCGCGGCGTCGTTTGAAGAGACGTTCAGGGGGAAGGCGAGCAGCGCTCCCTCCTCGATGACCATCTGCTCCGTCTCTTCAACCATATCGAGGAGGGTCGTTCCCTCCTTCACGAGCCCCGCACCGTGGCGGAGCACCTTCCTTGCCAGCGCGCCTGCCTCACGGTAGGCGTCGAACACTTCATCATCCATGCTCATAGTGTGAGCTCCTCTCTGTATTGGGTGAACCGGTCAAACCCGGCCGCTGTCACCGCGCCCATATCCTCCAGGCGGACACCGCCGGTCCCGGGGTAGTAGAGCCCCGGCTCGATCGTGACGACATTTCTTGCGGCGAGAATCCCGCCCTGCGGCCCGAGCGATGGCTCTTCGTGCACCTCGAGCCCGACGCCGTGGCCGAGGCTGTGGATGAACCCCCGGGTGTTGCTCTCGTAACCGCGGTCGCGGAAGAACTCGACCGTCGCGCGGTAAAGGTCGGCACCGGTGACACCAGCGCGGAGCATCGATGCAGCGTGGGATTTTGCATCCCGGACCGCCTCGTACATCTCCCGGATTGCGGAGGATGGTTCGCCTTTCACGACCGTCCGGGTCATGTCGGCGTGATAGCCGGTCAGTTCGTCCTGTGGATAGATGTCGATGACGATCGGTTCGTTCTCCCGGAGCGGGCCTGCGCCGGCGCTATGCGGAAGGGCGGTATCGAGGCCGCAGGAGACGATGGTATCAGTCCCACGGTAACCATGGGCGAGGAGGTAGGTGTGCATCTCCGTCCGGACGGCCTCAGACGTGAGGGGCGCGCCGTTGTGGTGGAGGATGCCGCCTCTCGGTACTGAGTTCCGGATGAGCGCGATCCCGCGCTCCATCGCGCTTTCGGTCGCCCGTTGTGCGGCGCGGATCCACTCGATCTCCTCCGGCGTCTTGACCGCCCGCATCCCCTCGACCGCCCCCCGCTCGTCGAGCATGACCGGGTGGAACGACTCCAGTTCCCGGGCGAGGGCGAGCGGGAAGTTTGCGGGGACGAGGAGGGGGCCGCCGGCGAGATCGGCGATCATGTGGGCGGCCGCGCGCCAGCGGGGTTCTCCGGCCTTGATGTAGTCGAGGTAGCCTGCGTGAGCGCGGGTGACGACCGCGGCCGTCGATTCACGAGTGGCACGCTCATATTCCATCTGCGGCACGACGATCATCCCGCGCTCGCCCGATTTCTGGACGTAGACCACGGGATCGGTGGTGCGAAACCGGGTCAGGTAGCGCACGTTGGCATCTGCGGATGAACCGTATGATGCGTAGGCCGCCGCACCCGCATCCCGGATAGCCGAATCCAGTCCATTCATTCTACTATCTCTCCCGTTGAAACCACAAGTACTTTTACCCCCGCGTTCAAGTATGAATAATGGATGAGGCAACCAAACAGGTCTTCAAGGCAAAGTTCATCATGCTGACGATCATGCTCAACATCATCGTCCTCTGCTTCGCGATGGGTATCTTTGTCCTCTTCCGGTTCGCGCCCGAAGGGACCACCGGCCTGGCAATCGGTCTATTCCTTCTTGCGGTAGGAACAATCCTCTCCATATCGTTCCGGAAGCAGTATACCCGAACGAAGATCTGGTTGCACGAACAGCCATAATATGCACGTGAACATCCATGCTGGCAAAGATCAAATCCGAGATCGAACTCCTCGCACGGCATCTTGAGGTGATCCGGGCGGTTGTGGAGTACCAGCCCATCGGCATCATGAAACTTGCCGATATCCTGGATCTCCCCTACCACCGGGTCCGCTACTCGCTGCGGATCCTTGAGCAGGAGGGATACATCCGCGCCTCGCCGGCCGGTGCGGTGGCGACACCGCTCGCAGACGACCTTTTATCGGGTCTTGAGGGCGAGGTTGACGGATTGATCGGCCTTCTTCAGGTTATCCGGAAGGCAAATTCCCGTAACGTTTAATACGGTTCAGTCAAGACATTATAGAGCACTTGTTATGGTGCCGCCATAACTCAGTTGGTAGAGTGGCTGGCTGTTAACCAGCATGTCACAGGTTCGAGTCCTGTTGGCGGCGTAATTTACTTTTCTCTACTGAATCTTTGTATTATACCAGATCCAGAGATGAGGGGTGCGGGCCGCAGTGCTCGATTCCCGTCGATCGATGGCTGGCGCTCTACTGCACCGCTCCCATGGTGAGGCAAGTTTTCTCTGTTCGTTACCTGCTCCAGGGCGACCGACCGGAGACCAGGAGCTTCTCCGTCCGATTGCCACCCGGGGCGGCATCCTGCTTTGCCGCCGCCTCCAGGCACTCCACACTGCAGAACGGTATGCTCCCGCTCACAGCCTGGTCTTTCAGCAAGAACTCACGCCCACAGTATCCGCAATAAGCCGACTTCGTCATCCGTACTCACCTGGAGATGGAGACGCCCTGCCAGGAGATAAATATATCCCCGGGCTCCGGGATAGACGATAAACAGCGTTTGTTCGTGAAGAACATCCATATCTTGCCGATTTCAGGTACTCCCGGCATATAGGGAGGGGGGTCCAGATGGAAACGTTCGTAACCTCCAGAGCAGAGATCATCGCCGGGTGATCAGGGCTGCCGGGGCTGGTACTGATCGATACGGCGACCGGAACGCGGATCCGGCACCGTATCCGGAGCCTGAAACAGGCGTTGCGGCAGCAGGAGTGGTACGAGATGAAACTCGGGCGCCGGGTTCGGATCGAGAAGGTGTTTGGCCGATGATGCCGTTTCGGCCGGGGGGTCTTCCAGGTGGTGGCGTCATCCTCTCCGGCCATCCGTTCTCAGCTGGAGACCAGGCGCTCTTTCAGGCCGCTACGCACGTCTCCGGCATGACGGCCGGCCGGGAAAGACTGATACTCTCACCGGGCGAACCTGACAACCATGCACGGCGATACAGCAGAACCGGTCTCGCTTGCGGACACGATAGCGGCGGCAGAGACTTCCCGCCAGGAGAGAAAGAAGTCCCCGGTATTTGCAGCAGGGCTCTCGTTCCTCTTCAACGGCCTCGGCCAGGCCTACAACGGGCAGTTCATACGGGGCGTCATGGTGCTGCTCGGGAGCTTCTTCGGTCTCTTTCTCCTGATCGTCCCGGGCGTGGCGATCTGGGCATGGGGCATCTACGATGCCTGGGCCACGGCCCGACAGATGAACGAGGGGCTCATCCCCTACCAGGAGACGAGTCCGCTCATGATCGTCGGGTTCGTGGTCGTCTGGGCGGTGACGATCTTCCTGCTCTCGGCGGCGTCGGCGATGCTGCTCGTCGTGATGGGGATGCAGGGGATGCTGTAGGCAAAAGGAGATCA
>JAAZGM010000004.1 GCA_012511245.1 Methanomicrobiales archaeon
AAGTCCGGGAACTCTTCGCCCGGGCGGGGTTCATCTCGTTCGTCGTCGATACCGAGGCGCTCGAAGGCGAACGCCTCTTCATCCTCCGTGCAGTGCGCGACCTCTGCCGGATGGGGGCGTGAGATCCAGGCAGTCCTGAAAAGTGGGCTACCTTACCCTTCCGGGGAGGAGGAACCATAATCGCCCGGGTCAGGTCCGCACCGTGTAGCCGGCCCCGACCAGCACCTCGATCACCCGCCGGTCCCATGCAGCATCGTCGGGTTCGGCCCGGCAGTTGATCCGTTCCTCAAAGAGCCGGGTCAGCGCGGCATCCTCTGAGGCAAGGTGACGCCTGCCCATGATCCTTCCGGCTCGCCTCCCCGAACCATCAAGGATGAGCAGGCGCCAGCAGCCGTAGTCCCGGCAGATCTCTGGGCGCGTCAGGTGAACGGTGCAGTATCCCTTCGCCGCCGCCGCATCATACCGGAAGAACGGGCATGCCTCCGGCCGCTCGGAAAAGATGCTTCTGTCGTCGAACAGGGCGATCTTGTCCGGATCGATCGACACTTCCGTCATCTCACCCGTATACTGGTTGCGGATCAGGAAACGGTAATTCCCGTAATCGGTATGGATCGTATGGACCAGGCCAAGGTGGCTGCAGCATTCGCCGCACTGGTTACACTCAAACGACAGAAAACACCTCTTTCTGATCACCGTTAGTGGATGAACCTATTTGAATGCAGACGGATCTCCAGTAACGCGCTATGAGAAAACCGATTGTCCAGGATCCCCCCGGGTCTTTCGGGGTACGGCGAAGAGTGCGAGACGATGCGGGACCTCTCCCGAATGAGGCGTGAACGATCCCGATATCACATAACCCAGCCCGCCTCCCCTGGTTGCACGGTGGCCGGATCAAGAGCCGAAAATCCCTTAAATTTAGATTTAAGGAAAAAAACAACCGATGCAGGGAGTCAACCTTTATCACACTACACACCATATAATAGATGATATCTTGACGGCACAATATTCCAATAATCTCCTCACCGAAGGATCGGTCGGGAAGGGTCTCTGGATAGTGGCTCTCCCAATCATCATCAGTAATTTCCTTGCAACCATCCTGGAGGTGGTGGATATGTACTTCATCGGCAAACTTGGCGACGTCTCGATAGCCGGTGGAGCGATGAGCGTATCCATCTTTATTGTGTTGACAACCGTGATCTTCGGGACCGTGACGGCGACGGCCGCGTTCGTGTCGCGAGCGTATGGGTCGGAACGGTATGAGCGCATCCCGGTGATCCTGCTCCATTCACTCTATCTGGCGTTCGCTTTCGCGGTGATCATCGCAATCATCGGTATGTTCTGGTCGCAGGACCTCCTCCTGCTCCTCGGGGCGGATCTCGAGGTTGCCGAAGTAGGAGCACGCTTCCTCTCCCCGATGCTGATGGGTTTGCTCATCTTCGTCGTCCTGATGATCATCACTACCGGGTTTCAGAGTACGGGGGATTCGCGAACGCCGATGTATGTCATGATCGTGGTGAACATCGTAAACATCATCCTGAACCCGACACTGATCCAGGGCCTTGCCGGTTTTCCCGCATTCGGGATAGCCGGATCGGCATATGCATCCATTACCTCGCGTGCAGTCGGCGTACTGCTCCTGCTCGGGGTGATCTACCTGTTGCCGTCGAGACGGAACGGGCCGGTCAGGTTCCCGAAGAAATTGACGTTTGAACCGCAGCTGCTCACGGATATCGTGAGAGTCATGATACCATCGGCCGTGCAGAGCGGGGTCCGGAGTTTTTCGTTCCTCGGGATGACCGCGATCGTGGCGCTCTACGGCACGGCGGCGGTGGCGGCATACGGTATCTGCCAGCGCCTGGATATGCTGGGCCTGGTCTTCGTGATGGGGCTCTGCACGGGAGTCTCGGTGATGGTCGGTCAGAACCTGGGAGCAGGAAAAGTGGAGAGGGCTGAAAAAGCGGTCCGAATTGCGATGGTCGTGAATGCGGCGTTCATGGTACTGGTGGGTATCCTGTACCTGACCTACGCAGAAGGGCTCCTGACGTTCTTCGGCGCAACGGCGATGTCGCTTGCCGACGGCATCGAGTTCATGCAGATCATCCCCCCATCTTACTTTGTGATTGCAATGGCGATGACGATGGGATTTGCGATGAATGGCGCGGGGATGACAAAACCAGGCATGTATGCGGCGATTGCAGGGCAGTTGATCGTGCAGGTGGGTCTTGCTGCGCTCCTTGTAACGATGGAGATGCCGCTCTATTACATCTGGTTTGCGGTGGTCTGCGGTACCGTGGTGGTCTTCCTGATCGATCTCTACTTCTACCGGCGGGGAGCCTGGAAGACGAAGAAACTGAATCTCGGCGGAGAGAATTGATCCGCTGAAACCCGCCGGTTTTTTTTGGCCGGTCGTATGTTGAGCATCGGGTGGTTTTCATTATCGGGCTTCGATAAAGCCCTGTTCCGGTTTTCGCTCTTCCTTGACGAGGTTGGTGCCAGATCCGGCCTGTTTTCAAGTTCAACCAATTCATTCAAGCACATCCTTATGCCGTGGGTCGTGGCGGCTCGCGCGGAGAGGAAGACCACCCTGTCTCGCGCAAACGTCTCCCCCCTCTTATCAACCCCACCCCACCCGCACTTTCAGCGCTCCTCCCCTATGGAAAGCCGTGTCTTGATTGTATGCAAGCGGGAACACCTGGATCGGATCTCAGATGACCAGTTGTTTCGTAGGGCACTACCCTGCATACGCTGTGAAACGCCGGGCATGTGTCGTCGGGGATATCGCCTCCAGCCTCCGGGTCTTATATTATAGGTAAAAGACGCAATTTTGTTATATGGAGCGGCAGCAGAAGATCGTGCTCTCTGTTCTCGTGCTCGGCACGCTGATGGGAGCGCTTGACAGCACCATCGTCATCCTGGCCTTCCCTGCCATCGCGGACGGGCTTCACGCGGATCTTCTCACCACCATGTGGATCATCCTCGTCTACCTCCTGATCATGGCATCCCTGACCGTCCCGCTCGGGAGGCTCGGCGACCTCTTCGGCCGCCCCCGGATGTTCAACCTCGGGTTCGGCATCTTCACGGTCAGTTCGTTCTTCTGCGCGATCTCACCCACAATCACCATGCTGATCATCTTCCGGGGCATCCAGGCTCTCGGGGGCGCCCTCCTGGAGTCGAACTCGGGCGCCATCATCGCCGACATCTTCCCCCCCGACTCGCGGGGGGCGGCATACGGCTACAACTCCATGGGCTGGACGGTCGGCGCAACGCTCGGCATCGTGCTCGGTGGAGTCATCACCACCTTCGCGGGGTGGGAGTACATCTTCTTCATCAACGTGCCCATCGGCATCGCCGCCCTCTACCTCGGCCTGCGCTACGTGAAAGGGGCGGCCCGGACCCGGGCATCCCTCGACCTCCCCGGGATGGTGCTCCTTACCGCGGCCCTCTCGCTCATCTCCTACGCGGCTATCGATTTCGCCGGGAACGGCCTTACGGTGCAGTCGGCAGCCCCGGCACTCCTCGGCCTCGTGCTCATCCTGGTGTTTGCCTATCATGAACTGCATACCCGTACGCCCATGATCGATTTCGAGAGCCTGAGGAGGCCAATCCTCAAATACAGCCTTCTTGCCGCATTCTTCCAGAGCCTGGGCTATCTTGCGGTCGTGTTCCTCATCACCATGTACCTCCAGGGGATCCGCGGACTCTCCCCGCTCGATGCCGCAATCCTCCTCACACCCGGCTATGTCGTGGGGAGCGTACTCGGCCCTTACATGGGGCGGCTCTCCGACCGCCTCGGGGCACGGGTTCTTGCCACCGGCGGAACGCTCGTGATTGCTCTTGCGATCCTCATCTACATGATGCTCCGGATAGACTCCCCTCTCTCGATCGTCCTTCTGGCATCGTTCGTCTCCGGTGTCGGCACCGCGATGTTTTATCCAGCAAACAACAGCGCCATCATGGCAAACGCACGGATGGGGGATTACGGGAGCATCTCCGGCGCGCTCCGGATGGTGCAGAACATAGGAGTCCTCGGCAGTTTCGTCCTCGCCATAACGGTGGCCTCGGCCTCGATCCCCCGCTCCCTTGCGTTCGAGATCTACGCAGGGACATCCCACCTGGCGGGGAACGTGACGGGGGCGTTCATCCAGGGCATCGATGCGGCGCTCATGGTCTCGTTCCTTCTCCTCCTCCTCGCCGGGGTGATGTCCTGGTCGCGGGGCACAGAGCATCGCGGGGCGGCATGAGGCTGAGCGCCACAACCAGCAGACAATCTCGATCCGACGGTTTTTCAGGCGGAACACCGCACAGGAATCACCGGAAGGTGAGAGAACCGGAGATCCTGCTCCGACCTCCAGCGAACTGCTGCACGCGGAAAGATATATATCCCGATACACGCTATCCCGGCACCGTATGCCTATACGGGAGAAGACCCTGACGGTTCTGTTCGTTCTCTCGCTTGTTGCAAACACCTTTCTCCTGGCCGCCATCCTCACGCCGGCGGATGGCTCTTCCCCGGCGCTCTCAAAACCCGGGGAGGTGGAGGTTCTTCCGACCGCAACCCTCGCACCTCTTCTATCCATGGAGGCGATCGGGAACAGGGGCGTTGCCTCGATGCAGGTGCCGGTCATCCTCAGGAGGATTGAGATCAACCAGAACTGTCCGCTCTGCCGCGACGGAGTGATCGAGGAAGCGACGATGGTGAACGTCTCGGTCGAAGTCATACCCGGGAGGGGGCGGGTGCTCGTCCAGACGACACCCCTGACAGGGATCGTCTTTCAGGATGCCGCGAACCATGCGGTCGCCGCCGCCGCCAACCGGTCTCAAATGGATCTTACGGAAAACGACATCATCTTCAGCATCCAGGACCCAGGAGAGATCTCCGAGATCGACGGTCCGAGTGCCGGGGCGCTGATGGCCGCACTCCTCCTCGCGGTGCTTGAGGACTTTCCCCTCAATGAGAGCGTGACCGTGACGGGAACCATCGATGCAGAGGGGCATGTCGGCCCGGTCGGCGGGATCCTCGAAAAGGCCGGGGCAGCCGCGGCAAGCGGGAAGGTGCTCCTCCTCTTGTCAATCGAGAACAACAGGATGACCGACAACCAGGAGGATGTCCGGTGGTTCGGCGGGCTGAGGCTGGTACGGCAGCGTCCGGTGGTGAAGGATACAAAAGAGTACATCGAGGAGAATCTCGGCATCCAGGTGAAGTACGTAGCAACCCTCGATGATCTGCTCGCCGACATCCGGATAGCGCCCAAAGAACTGGAATCACGATCCCCGATGAAACTGAAGAGTATTTATCCTCCTGAAAGCCACGTATCCGGATAGTATGAGACCAGAGAGACTGCTGATAGCCGGGGTCTTTGTGGCTGCCCTGGCCGTTGTTCTGGTGGTCCTGCTGTCCGGGCTCTCCTCACCCGAGGCACCCGGCCCCGACCCGACCCCCGGCCCGACATCGACCCCGGTGCCCGTTCCCGGGAACGGCACTTACATCAACACGACCTACGGGTACGCCATCACCTGCCCGGAGGGGTGGTTCTACACCGAGTCCGATGAGAGTGTCTGGTTCTCCTCGCCAGATAAGCACGAAGAGGTTCGCGTGAACACAAATCGCCTCTCCGGCCGGGAAGGCGACGATACGGAGGATATCCTCAATGCACTGAACGCGACCTACACGAAGGATCTCCACGCCGATATCGGTGCCGAATGGGTCGCGACGGAGCAGATCCCCCTCGACGGCATACCGGCGTATCGGTCGACCTACTCCGTCCCCATCGTCGAGGAGGACCGCTACACGTTCGTCATCCACTACGCTGTCAGGGATGACGTCATCTACTCGGTCATGCACACGGTCTTCCCCGAGAAATACGACATCTACAACGTCGATGCGGCCCCGACGGCGGAGTCATTCCGATTTCTCTAACCTTTTTTAACCTGAACTCCCGGAAAGCATAGTCACATGATCTTAGGTGCCTCCAGAATGAGGCGCTGTTCTTTGTCATTTCAGTCGTCACCGCCCGTTCATCTGCTTTTTTGATCCGTCGGATCGGCGTCATACCG
>JAAZGM010000249.1 GCA_012511245.1 Methanomicrobiales archaeon
TCCTGAGACGGTCGTCCGGAAGGCTCGCCATCGTCGACCCTGCAAACCTCCACATCACGGTGAAGTTCATCGGAGAGGTCGATCCGGCGCGGATCGATCCGATCGTGGAGGCGCTCCAGGCCGTCCGATTCGCTCCTTTCAACCTGACGGTCGGGCCTGCGGTCTGTAACCCGCCACAGACGCCGCAGGTGATCTGGTGTGATGTCGCGGATGGCGGGAATGGCGCCGCCCTTGCCCGGCAGGTGGACGATCTCCTCGTGCCGCTCGGTCTTCTCCCGGAGACGCGCCCCTTTCGCCCTCACGTAACGCTTGCCCGGGTGAAAGAATTCCATCCCTCGCAGTGCCAGGCGGTGGCCGAGATCCCGCGCGAACCGCTCGGGACCTGCCGGGTGGAGAGCATCAAACTCAAGAAGAGCACGCTCTCGCCCCGCGGACCGATCTACGATGACCTTGCGGAGGTCGCGCTGTGACTCGGTGCCCCTGCGAGGAGGAGGTGCTTCTGAGGATCCGCCCGACGCCGGAGGAGCGGGCATACATCCGCACGATGGGGGAGCGGCTGATCGAGGCGGTGGAGCGGTCGGGTGTGGCGAAGGCGATGATGGTGGGCTCGGTCGCCCGCGACACCTTCGTCCGCGGCGATCGCGACCTCGATATCTTCATGCTCTTTGACCCTGCCCTCTCCCGGGAGGAGCTCCAGGAGCAGGGACTCGGCCTTGCGCACCGGATCGCGGAGGAGTTCGGTGCGACCTGGTGCGAGAAGTACGCGGAGCACCCCTATGTCAATGCGACGATCAACTCGCTCGATATCGATCTCGTCCCCTGCTACGCCGTTGCGAGCGCCACCGAGATCCAGAGCGCCGTCGATCGGACGCCGTTTCACACCCGCTACATCCTCGCGCACATCGACGACTATGCCGACGATATCCTCCTCGCAAAGCAGTTTGCGAAGGCAGGTGGGGTCTATGGCTCGGATCATATGACCGAGGGGTTCTCGGGCTACCTCTGCGAGATCCTGACGATCTACTACGGAGGGTTTCATGCCCTCCTCCGCGCCGCCGCCTGCTGGAGGCCCGGGGAGGTTATCGATATCGAGGGGCATGGCGCAAAGGAGTTTGATGAACCTCTCGTCGTCATCGATCCGGTCGACCCCGAGAGGAACGTGGCGGCGGCGCTCTCGGTATCGAGGATGTTTGAGTTCGCAGAACTTGCCCGGGGCTATATCGCCGAACCGTCGGAGGCGTTCTTCTGCCGCCCTCCCTCGCCGCCGCTCACCCGTGAGGTCTTCTCCCGCCTCCTCTCCGCTCGGGGAACCCACCTCTTCTCGATCACGTTTGCGACGCCGGACTACACCCCCGACACGGTGGTGCCCCAGCTCCGAAAGTCCGCCGAGTCGATCTGCGAACTCCTGGAACGGAGCGGATTTCCGGCGAACCGCATCGATACCAGCATGGGTGAGGAGCGGTGCATCCTCCTCTTCGAGTTGATGGCCGGGGAGGCACCGGCGATGCGCCGGCACATCGGGCCGCCGCTCTCGGCGCGGGAGAACGCAGAGAAGTTCCTCGCGAAGTACGTGCAGGAGGATGTCTTCGCCGGCCCCTACGTCGAGGACGGCCGCTACGTCGTGGAGGTGTCCCGGCCGTTCACCCGCGCGATCGACCTCCTGCAGTCGAAGGTTCTCTTCGATGTTGCGCTCGGTAAGCACGTCCGCTGTTCGATGAAGCAGGGCTGGACGGTGAAGGCCGGTTTGGAGTGCTGGGACGAGGAGTTTGCCTCTTTCTTCTCGGGGTTCATCGGGCGTTCGTCGCCGCTCGCGCGGATCAAGAGGACGACGGGGAGGTAGGGAGTGTTCCGGCACAACTTCCTGTGATATAACGCCCGGTATTTTACTATTTGGTACTATCGTTGCAACATCGGATCGGAGGAGAGATAATCTCTGTTCCCCTCCGGAACGACCATCCGGGGTCTCTTATATCTTTAGCGGTCGGCGCCTTCCGCCGGTGCATCCCTGAATGTTATCGCAACCCCGTAGCGGCCGCTGGACAGCATTACCGGGATATATGTCGCGAGGTAACAGCCCCCCGCTCCCGGCCAGGTCAGGGTCTCTGATACTCGTTCCGTGCCCCGGATTGCACGAATAAACGTCTCTGATGTGACCAATTTCTCCAGAAATGCAGATGAGACCGAGGCTGCAGCCCTGTCGACGGTCTCTTCCACGGTAAGGCCGAAGTGGGTGCAGCAGGCGGGGTTGATGCCCCGCACCGTAAGGTCTGAATCGATGACGATCACGCTCTCCTGAATGTGGTTGAAGACCTCAAGGAGAGAGGGGCGGGAGGAGATGCGGTACACCTTCGCCGAACCGATGACGTACATCTCGACCCGGCCCGCCGTCATGAGCACGCCCAGATACCTGGCCGTCGAGCTGCGGTTGAGGTTGATCCTCCGGGAGATGTCAGATATCGAAAGGCCGCGTGTCTCTTCTTTCAGGAGATCCAGGATTTGTGTTGTTTTGTCCTCTCTGATCCGGGAACGATTGGAGAGGTCGCCCTTTTCTGCCGCCATTGTTCAGATCTGTTTTACTATGTACAATATTTATTGATTTAGTTAAAATAAGTTTGCTTTGGTTTGTGGGGGAGAAGGCTGATGTTTCGTTACTGTGCCGGTGTGTGTGTGGCGGTTATCGCTTCTGGCTTTCTGTGTGATGTCCGGAGTATCTGCCCTCGCGAATACATTGCGATGTTTTTTGGGGTGAGCGCAACCGTGCAGTTCTCGCCGTTCAGGTGGAGGTTACGCTGCTCTGTGCTGGCCCGCCGGTATGAAATGCATACTGCGATTACACGGGGTATCCGCCAGTTGTACAGAATGAGATGATAGATTGCATATCCCGTTCTGAGAAGGGGTGGAAGCGTAAATTTCCCCCAATTCTATGAGATTAAGTATGATGAACTATTGTCTGTGATAAAACATGAGGGGGGTGGTTCCCCCCGGAAGATAGGCCGGGTTGTACGGTTTTTTTAAAATATGTGTTCCACGTCCAGGAATCCCTCGGAGTACACCACCCCGCTCTTGAGGTCTGAGAGGGTATACCGACTGCTGCCGTCAACAGTGACTGCACCGCTTGACCAGGTGTCGGTGGGTTTGCTGAGGTCTCCACGATCAACGCGGAACCCGAGTTGTTTCCCGGCTGGAGCATAGTACTCACTGTAAATAATGAACCGATCTCCTGGTTCAATGATCGGATCTTCCAGCTCCTCGGCGGTCAGGCCGCTCCCAAACCTCTGTATGCGGTGTCCTGTTGCATTTTCGAAAGGCTGAACGCGTCCTGCAGCACTAACAACATGCGGACTGTTCTCGACATAGACAAGGCTGACGGGGTCGTTGTAGGTCAATGTAAACGCTCCCTGGGATCCCCAGGCCAGTCCTGTAAAGTAGAGTTTCAGGTTCCGGAGGTCGAGGGAGTCGCCTCCGGCGTTCTTGAAGACGATTCCTATCTGCGCATATGTATCTTTCGGTGGAACTGGTGGAACGTCCTTATAGCCTCCGGAAGACACGCCGACCAGTTCCACCCGGGCGTTCGATGCCGTACTGACGTCGCTGGTAAGGCCAGTTCCAAACGAACTGACGACCGCCGCGATGATGATCGTCACGACAAGCATCAGCATAACACCGACGACCGGCGAGACTGCATGTTCCGTGAATTGTTTTTCCATCACCATGGTGCCACCACATCCTTATCGTACAGAGTCTGGCCGGTCGGTGTGTGTATGATCGTCACGTGGACGACGGACCCCTCCTGGAA
>JAAZGM010000250.1 GCA_012511245.1 Methanomicrobiales archaeon
CTCGGGGCGATTCTCTCCTCCGGTGCATGGTGATGAACATCTCCCGTCTGAAGTACCGGGTCGAGGTCCTCAGCGACCACGGTGGTATCGAACGCTACGGTCCGTTCAACGAGCAGAAGGCGCGGGAATTCTTCGAGGTCGAGGAGAGCCTCGGCGGAACTGCCCGGATCGTGCGGCTGGAGGAGGGTGTCCGGGAGTTATGGCTGGTCGTCACCGAATGCGGAGACTGGGGCGACCATGATATGGAGAGGGTGGCGCAGGCGGTTGCGGGCCGCTGACCCTTCTGCACATCCCCCGGGCCACGATAGCGGGGCGTAAACCTCTTCGTGCTCCGCAGCCGCGACCGCTCGACCTCGGCGCCGGTTTTCCTCCCGCCGCCCTCTCTGCCTTCTTCGAGATCCGGCGATCCCCGCCGTCTTCAACGTCGATCGATTACCTCCGGACGTTCGATGACGACCATCGGATCGCCGCGGCGGAGAACGCTGATTACGGCTACTACTCTCGTCCTTCGCCGGCGTTTTTCGGCCGGATCAGCCATGAACCGGGCGGGGGAACGGTGCGCGGTATACCGATCGTCCTGATATCCGGGCCATCTACGAGTGCCCGGAGGATACGCTCATGGCACAGTACAACGCGACCCCCCCTCTACGTCGGTGAACCCGAACGGGAGCGCTACGACGTCCGGCTGCCGGATCATATACACAGGGATGGTGTCCGGATCTACACGCCGGAAGCGTAACCATTATGCCCCCCGGGCAACAGGGTGGGGCTCATGACGCGAGCAACTGCAGTCATGGAGGTGCGGGCGTGACGGCGGAGACGGCTACAGCCGGGGTCGCCAGAAGCGTGACCATCGATATCGGGGCAGACAACATGGCGTTCGATACGGATACGATCACGGTTCCGGCGGGTGCTGAGGTGACCGTGAACTTCGACAACCGGGACGACAGCGTTCCGCACAACGTCTCGTTCTATACGGACTCCTCAGCGGCCGATGCGATCTTCGTCGGCGACCTCATCACCGGTCCGGACAGGGTGACCCAGACCTTCACGGCGCCGGCGGAGCCCGGGACCTACTACTTCCAGTGCGACGTCCACCCGTTCATGAACGGGGCGTTCATCGTGGAGCAGGCTTAGAGGACGGCTGCCGCGATCATCGCCGCGGCGTAGATGATCAGGGTCGCATGGATGAGGGGGAGCGCCCGCATCGCGTCTTCCTCCTTGAGGATGAGGCGGGTTGCGGCGCCGAGGAGGATGAGCCCCGCCCCGAACCCGGCAAGGGCGATCGGGCCGAGGGTGATGCCGAGGGCGAGCGCCATCACGGCATGGGCGGCCGAGAACCCGGCGACCCAGACCGCCGCCCCTTTCATCCCGTAGAGCACCGGGATCGTTGCCATCCCCCGGGCACGGTCGTTTGCGACGTCAACGATATCGTTCGCCGCAAGGTGCGTGAGCGCCCAGGGGTAGAAGAAGAGGAAGATGAGGAGGGCGGTCACGTCGAAGTTTGCGTGGACGAGGTAGCCGGCGACGGGGAAGAGGGCGAAGTCTGTGCGCCCGACCACCTGCGCGAGGGGGCGGGTCTGGCTGCGTTTCTTCGTCTGGTAGAAACCCTCGACGAGGTATGAGTAGCCCATGATGCCGAGGACGTAGAG
>JAAZGM010000251.1 GCA_012511245.1 Methanomicrobiales archaeon
CCCGGTGTCTGGTCTGATGTTCATACGGCATCGCTTGCCCCGGGTGCATCGGTCACCGTGACCGCAAACGGCGGTTCGGCCGGCGCAACCTGGAAGGCTGTCGAGGGCACTCACATCGTGAAAGCGCATGTGGATGACGTCAATCGGATCGTCGAGTCGAATGAGGCGAACAACGTTTACACTGAACAGATCACGGTCACGAAGGCAGCACCGGCCGGAAAACCCGACCTCATCGTGACCCATATCTCCTGGAAACCGGCAAAACCGGCGCCGGGAAGCCCGATAACATTCCAGGCAACGATCAGGAACCAGGGAACCGCTCCTACGCCGGCCGGTGTCATCAGCGGCGTTGCCTTCCTCGTCGATGATAGGCTTACCGTCTGGTCCGACGGGTACACTGGATCGATCCCGCCGGGAGGCTGGGTGACCGTGACCGCGAACGGCGGACCGGACGACTCTGCAACCTGGAAGGCGACCGCCGGGAGACACACCATCCAGGCATGGGTGGACGACATCAACCGGATACCTGAGGCAAACGAGGAGAACAACAGGCGTGCAACAACCCTGACGGTGTGAGGCTGCCCACGCTTCACCCGGTTCTCTCTTTTTTTCCCGAACGTAATCCCCGGGGAGCACCTTCTCCCGGGATCCCATCCATCACCCGGCCCCGCAGGGGAAAATAGCGCACCCTCAACCTATATATGGCATGAGGGCTATTGCCATCCGTGCATTGGGCAGATGGACGGTTGAGAAACCTCATCTTTTGAGCGCGATACAATGCCGGGAAGATGCTATGAAAGTAGCACTGATATGCCAGCAGTTTGGAGATCGAACGTCCCACCAGGGTTCGGATATCTACGCTGCGGAACTGGTCTCGCACCTCGCCGGGCGCGACGATATCGATCTCCATATCGTTACCATGGGAAGCATGAACAGCGTGCGGCATGAAGACGGGTTCACCTGCCACACAATCCGGAGTACCGGCCTCCTCTCCCTCCCGTATATCCGTCCGCTGGTACTTGCCGGGATGGTGAGAACCATCAGGAGTATCCGGCCGGATATCGTTCACGTGCTCTCCACCCGGTACCCCTGTTCTACGGCGGGGATGCTTACCCGGAGCGATCACCCCCTTCTTGTGACGGCGTTTGGCATATTTGCAAGAGAGATCGCCTGCTACCGTAAGGACATGCACCTGTCGGAGAGGATCTTCTCGCATATCTTCCATGCTTTCTTCATCCGCAACGAACGATGGGTGCTCTCCCGTGCTCCCGCACTCGCCGTGAGCGCCCCATCGGTCGGCGAGTTCCTCCAGCCGCAGGCAACCGGGCACCTCCATGCCGTCATCGGGGGTATCGATGTCGGGAAACTCCAGTCGTCCAGAGCGCCTTCTCACCCCGGCCCCCATGCAGACATTGTCTTCGTCAACGCGCTCACCTGGCTGAAGGGTGCCGATATCCTGCTCGACGCTCTGCCCCGTGTGGTGAAGGAGTACCCGGATGTCAGGGTCTGCATCG
>JAAZGM010000252.1 GCA_012511245.1 Methanomicrobiales archaeon
CAAACCGCGACACGATCCTCTGTTGATGATCACGGCGGCATAGCGACCATGAGGTGTTCCATCAGGCGGTACGGATCGGACGCGACGATCGGTGTCCCGGCATAGAGCTCCATCCCCCCGATATCCGACGTCCGGGAATGGAGATCGCCCCGATCGACCACCCACGTGATATAACGCCCATCTTCTCCGAGCGGAGGCATGTATACCGCCGCGTTGTAACTCTGCACCCCGATGTTATGGTAACACTCAAGCACTTTTGTGAGTGCAGGAGCGATATCACGCGGTGATTCTGCGATGATCGCAACCTCATGCTCCTTTCTCGGTGTGAGGTTCGCCATGATGCGGGCGCTTTTGTAGGTAAGTCCGAGGCCGACGGCGGTATGGACGGAGAAGAGGTCGTCTAAGTAGTCGCTCCCGTAGCGGCGCCGGTACTCCTCGCGAACCCGTTCAAGCCGTGCCGGAGCGGCATACGGGAGGTGGGTCAGCAACACCTGGGCATGGCTATGCACGATGCTCGCCCCCGCACGCCAGAGGTGGTTCCATATGATGAAGGGGTGGATCGCCCGGGGATTCGCGCGGTTCGCGTCCTGGCACCAGCGGATGGCCACGCCGATCATATCGGCGATCCGCGCCTCGGTGGTGACGTAAGGGCCATTCCCTTTTGCAATGATGACAGCATGGAGGTAGTCGTACTTGGCGATGTTGCCTGCTGTAATCCAGTGATCGCCGTCGATCCTCCCGAACGTATCGGCCGGCGTCTCCTCGAGGGGGTTTACGAACGGCCCCTCTGCCGAGAGCGCCCGGAGATCTCGCGTCTCCTCAGCGCGGGGCGTCAGCACCGGACGGCGGGACCGGACGGAGTTGAAGAGCGTGCTCTCGCCGGTCTGGTTGTTGGTCACCCTCACGATCTCTTGCGTCTCGATATCTCCGTACTTCTCCCGCACCCACTCCCGCATAGCATCAGGAAAGACCAGGTGCCCGGGTTCGACATACCAGGAGTATATCCGGCCCACGAGTTCCTCCATATCCGGTGCGAGTTCCTTTGCGATACCCGGCAACCGGGTGATCTCAAGCCCTGCCATAGGGCTCCGGTATACCGGCAGTGCAGCGATAAAGATTCGCATTGAACGGAGGAATGTGCGGGATAGCCTGGACTGGATACACCGTTCCGGGTTCCTGTCCCGGAGTAAAATGGAAGATTTATTGATGACGGATAACGAATATACTTAAAATAAACGGAGATCCTGAACAGCACTACCGATTACGCACCTTACCGGCAGCAGGAAATGGCATTCTTTGATAGGTTCCGGACGAACATCGACGGGTTACAGCAGGCGAAGGATTATCCCGGCCTGGTTGCCGTTCTGGACAGCGATGATCCCGGCAGCCGTGCTGATGCAGCACAGGCTCTCGCCGCTCTCGGGGTTCCCGCCATTCCGGATGTCCTCAGGGCGCTTGAGAAGGCACAACCGGCCTCCCGGACCCGGATGGCCGGGTCGCTCGTCTCGGTCGGCGCACCATCCATACCGCTGCTTCTCGCCCTGATCCTCAGGGCCAGCCCCGGCCTGCAGGCATCCATCGCCCACGCGATCGCAGCAGCCGAGAACTCGATGGCTGAGATGCTGCTGCCCGCACTGCACCATGAACAACCGGCTATCCGGCGGGCTACGGTGATCGCCCTCCAGGGGATGGGGAGAAAGGCAATCCCGCCCCTCAGCGGTATGCTCCGCGATAGCAACCTTCCGGTGCGAAGAGAGGCTGCAAACGTGCTTGCCACGATGTCGTGGTCGCCCGATGACCTCCAGGAGAAGGTGCAGTTCTACTATATCCGGGAAGACTGGAAGGAACTTGCAAAACTCCAGGGAGCGGCCGTCCCGATCCTTCTCAAAGCACTCGGTAGCACCGACCCCCACATACGGAGCGAGGCGGCGCGAACCCTCGGAAAGATCCGTGATGTCCGTGTTGTCCTGCCCCTCATAAAGGCGGTAGAAGATCCTCAGCTGGATGTGCGGATACGCGCCATCGAGGCGCTCGGGGAGGTCGGCGATGATCGGGCGAAACCCCCGCTGGTCAACGTCCTGAGCTCCCCTCACCACATGGTGCGGATGGAGGCTGCGTGGGCACTCGATAGACTGGGCTGGGTGCCGCAGAGCGATGCGCAGAGGGTGGAATACCTGATCGCAGGCGAAAAATGGAGCGAACTGGTCCGGATGGGAAGACCGGTCATCCCACCGCTCATCCGGGCGCTGGGGATCGGGTACTCAGGGGTTCGCACCGGCGCAAGCGAGGCGTTACGGCAATTGGGGCAGCCTGCGCTCAGCGCCCTGATGACTGAGGCATCACAAAAGGATCCTGCGCGGAAAGAACGGGCTCTGGCTGCGCTTGAGTACATTCAGCAGCGCAAGGAAGAGGTGACCCGGGCACAGCCCATACAGGAGGATTCCATCCGGTACCAGGAAGAACTCAAAGAAGGGCTTGCCATACAGAAGCGGTTTGAGAAGCAGTTTGGGCGTCCGAACTACGCCCCGGACAGAGAGGGGGGGAGATCCTCGCCGCCCGCCCGGAAGAAGGCGCCGAAAAAACCTGAAAAACCCATGGAAGAGGCGCCAAAAGAGCCTGGGGCGCCTGTAAACCTCAATGATCTCATCAATGAGAGCCAGCAGGCAGAGGCTGCGTGGGCAAAGGTCAAGGCCCGCTGGAAGGCCGATATGGTGGAGGCGACATCCGGAACTGCGATCCCGCTCGACCAGCTCATCCCCCTTGAGTTCGAGGAAGAGATTGCCGTGACCGGTGAGGCCGACCAGGAGGAGTTCACCTTCCGGCCTGAAGGCGAAGAACCGATGCCACAGGTACTGGATATCCCGATGATCCGGAAAGAGGCGGTCGTGGCGCCCGAACCGCTTCCCGAGAAGACGGCGCTCGAAAAGTGCCTTGAAGCACTCAAGAGCAGCGACGAGAACATCCGGGCTGCAGCGGTCGCCGCACTCCAGGTCATGGGGGGGAAGGCGGTCGGATACCTCATCGAGGCGCTGGGCGACCCGCACTACAGCGTCCGCATCGCCGCCGTGGAAGCGCTCGGTGAGATCGGGGATCCAGGTGCCGTCGAGGCGCTGATCAGGACGCTCAGCGACGAACGAGAGGATGTGCGGATCGCCACCGCCTCGGCGCTTGGACACATCGGCGACCGTCGTGCGATTCTGCCGCTCATACACCTCTTCCGCGACAGGTACCACGGTGTCCGGATCGCTGTGGCCGATGCCGTCGCAGAGTTCGGGCGTGCTGCACTCGGAGACCTCGAAGAGGCGCTGAATGACCCCTTACCGGCCGTCCGGGTGACGGCGGCGCGGGCGATAGGACTGATCGGCGCGATCGAATCGGTCCCTCTCCTCATCACGCGCCTTGGGGATACTGCACCGGAAGTCCGGTGGAGCGTTGCCAGAGCCCTGGCCGGTTTCGGCGTCATGGCGATCGATCCACTCTTTCTTGTGCTGAGAACCGGCAGCAAGGAGATGCGTCTTGCGGCGATCGACGCCCTCTGGGAGAACCCGGATGAGCGGGTCGAAGATGTCCTGCGTTACGCGCTCAAGGACGAGGATGAAGAGGTGAGGAGAAAGGCCACGGCCGCCCTCAGAAAACGGCAGGTGATAGATGTATGGCGGAGGACGCTCGGCAGCCAGGTCGAGGAGGAGGGGCGCTCCCCGAAGAAGAAGGTCCGGGTGGAGGACGGGAAGGCGTTTGAGCAGTCGGGCAAGCAGGATATCGACACCCTGATCGACGCGCTCAAGGACAAGGACTGGAAGACGCAACTCGGTGCCGCCACACGCCTCATCATGATGGGGCGCCCTGCCGTGGACGGCCTCATCCGCGCACTCAGGGGCGAGGATCCTGATGTCCAGGCCGCTGCCGCCAGTATCCTCGGCGATATGCGCGAGACCGCGGTCGCGCCGCTCATGGACGCCCTGAACGACAGCGATCGGTTTGTCAGGCTCGTTGCCGCCCGCAACCTTGGCAGGATCGGGAACAAACATGCGATCGAGGCCCTGATCGGCTCGTTGCACCGGGAGCCCGACGCCGAGGTCCGGGCGACCGTGGCGGAGGCGCTTGGGTACATGGGGAGCCGGCAGGCGATCGAGTCTCTGACCCTTGCGCTGCAGGATAGGGAGGAGGGTGTCAAGATCGCCGCTGCGCGATCGCTTGGCTACATCGGGGATCTCCGTGCCATAGAACCGCTGGTCATGGCACTCCACGATGTGGACGACCGGGTCAGGTATGC
>JAAZGM010000253.1 GCA_012511245.1 Methanomicrobiales archaeon
CCGACGATCTTCTGCCGGCAGAGGAAGTCGCGGCTCGTGAGCCTCTTCTCGACCTCGATGAGCGCATCGCCTGCGTGCATGCAGCACTTCCCACAGAGGTTACATTCAAACGCCGTCATCCTGTAGAGTCTCTCTTGAACGAGGGATAAATGTTGGGAACCCTTGCCCCCGTGGAGATCCCGGACCCGGTCTTCTTTCACGCCGCCCGGACCGGACGTGAGAAACCCTTCCGGGTCCACCCGGTGAAACGTCGCCGGTATCGGCTTTGGTCGGGGAGAAAAAAGAGAAAGCAGCTGGAGAACCGGGGTACCCAGTCGACCCGGGACCGGTTGTTAATCATCGGTGATTCTTTTCGTGTCGGGGTTTGCTTCTGCTGCCTTAGCCGGTTCGACCAGGGTAAAAGATCCGGTATGGTGGTGTCTTTCTGTCGACTGCGACGCTCTCTGGACGTAGGCTTTCATGATATCTGTCCGGGTGATGAGTCCGGAGAGCAGCCCTGGATCGTCTACCGGAACAACGGGCAGGTGATGAATATCGTGCTCGACCATCAGGTTCAGGGCATCGCGCAACGTACAGGCGTGATGAACGGTGAATACCCGTGAACTCATGACGTTCTTCACCAGCAGATCATCGTTCGTCCGGTTATCCCTGATATCATCAAGAGCGATGATGCCGACCAGATTCTCTTCCCTATCGAGCACCGGAAACCCGGTGTGCAGTGTCCTGTCGATGAGACGGAATACGCTCCCGATACTATCGTCGGGCGATACGGCGATGATCCGGTCGCAGGGCACCATAACATCGTCCACATGAATATCCTCGAGGATCTCGACCATATACTCATCCCGGTGAGCAGGCGATCGAGACCGGTTCTGCACCTGTTCACGAAAGATTGTGGAGTCGCCGATGAGAAGGACCGCGACCGAGACGGCACCCATCGCCGGCACGAGCAGGGAGAAGTCGCCGGTCATCTCCGTGACCATGATCATCATCGCGATCGGCGCGTGGGATATCGCGCCGAAAAGAGCGATCATCCCGACGATAACGAAGACCGGCACCGATTCGGCAGGCACAATTCCCGGGAGCGCGAGATGCAGCAGAGCTCCCAGGGCGCCGCCCGCCGACCCGCCTATCACCAATCCGGGCGCGAAGACGCCCCCGCTCCCGCCGGAGCCTATGGTGAGCGATGTCGTCAGGATCTTCGCGAATGGGAGGAGGAGGAGCACCCCGATCGGGAGCATGTTATAGAGCGCAAGTTGTGTGAAGCCGTATCCGGTTCCGAGGCTGCCGAGTCCGGCGATTGCCGCTTCAGGAGAGAGAGCCGCAAGAGCAAGAACAAATGTGCCGGTGAGAAACGCCCCGGTGAGCGGCCTGAAGTGGTTTGGGAGGTTGAAATGGCTGAACACTCCTTTAAAGATCCTGTTTGCCCCATAAAAGGCGTTTATGTAGATCAGGCCGACCACTGTCGAGACCACGCCGAGGAGGACGAAGAGAGGGATCTGCGAGATGCTCCAGAAGGTGGTACTGGGGGCAAAGACCGGTTCAAAACCTTCAACCAGACCGAATATGGAATATCCGATGACGGAAGCCAGAAACGCCGGAACGATCGCTTCGGTCTCGAAGTCCTGTTTGTAGAGGATCTCCGCAGCGAGGATCGCCCCTCCCAGGGGCGCCGTGAAGATCGTGCCGATTCCGGCGCCGACACCGGTGGCGATAGCAAGCCTCCGCTCGCGGGCGGAGAGGCCTAAAAAATCGGCAGCGATCGAACCGAGACCGGCCGACATCTGTGCAGTCGGTCCTTCGCGCCCGGCACTCCCTCCCGTCGAGATGGTCAGGATGGCAGTGACCGCTTTGACGAGCGGGACGCGCCAGCGCACCCGCCCGCCCCCGTGAAACGCCTTGATTGCCGCATCGGTCCCGTGGCCTTCTGCTTCCGGGGCAAGGGTGTAGACCAGGAGGCCGGAGAGGAGCCCTCCGAAACAGATGACGGGGAGAATTAACCAGAGGTGCTCGGGTGGAGTCCATTGACTGATATCCTGGATTATCTGCCCTTCTTTCGGAAGATTGAACCCGACGATGCCTTCCATGAAAAACGCAGTCCCCAGTTTCAGCCCCTCGAAGAAGAAGAGAGCACCGAGACCGGAGATGATCCCCACAATGATTGCGATAAGTATGATCCTCCGGTAGGGAGTGACGGTTTCCTCGATCTGCATAGGATATCAGGTGTATCTGTTTAACCGGTTATTTAATGTGGTTGACTTGATGCGGCTGCCCTGACAATGGGCTCGCGCATTATTTGCCCGCCAGGATCGCGAGGGTGGACGATTGATGCATGGAGAACTGCCCGCCAACGAGGGTACGATGTGCCTGCGCCGACATCCCGGCGCATCCGGTGCCGTTCCCGGATCGGCTGCAGCATAAAGAAGGATTGTTCGGTCGAATCGGACACGATCTCGCCGTTCATCACCGGTCTGAGCCGGTTCGCGCATATCTCCAGCTCCTGCGTCGACCTCTGACCCGTGCGGGGAACCCTGCCGATTCTCTCCCAATAGGGTTAAATCGATACGTAGACAAACCGTGTCTCATGAAGGTGTGCATTATGTGCGGAGGGGAGGGAACACGGCTCCGCCCCCTCACATTCGGGCGTCCTAAACCGTGTATCCCGATCGTCAACAAACCCTCGATCCAGCACCTGGTCTCACACCTCGCGAACCTCGGGTTCAATGATGTGGTGATCACGCTCGGCTACATGAGCGATGCGATCGAACGGGCGCTCGGGGACGGGTCGCTCTTTGGCGTCAACGTCACCTACGTCCACGAAAAGACGAAACTCGGGACGGCGGGGAGTGTCAAGAACGCCCAGAAGTATCTTGAGGAGCAGCCGTTCCTGGTCGTCGGCGGCGACCACGTCGTGGGCCTGAACCTGCTTGAGTTCTACCGCGAGCACCTCACGAACGACTCGATCACCACCATCGGCCTCATCAGCATCGATGACCCGACCGAGTATGGTATCGCCGAGATCGATGCGAACTACCAGATCAAGAGGTTCAAGGAGAAACCGAGCCCCGGCGAGATCTTCTCGAACCTCGCAAGCACCGGGATGTACGTCTGCGATCCGGAGATATTCGACCATATCCCGACCGGCGAGAAGTTCGACTTCGCCCGGAACCTCTTCCCCAAACTCATGAGCGAGGGGCACGTCCTGAAGGCCTGGCTCGCCCGCGGCAACTGGTCGGATGTGGGGAGCCCACGCTCGTTACGCGAGGCGGAACGGTGGAAATTGCACGATATCGGGTTCACGAACATCTCCGGTGACCTCTATATCAAAGGCTCCCGGATCCTCGGCCCGGCGCAGATCGGGAGTTGCGTCTCGGTTGCGGCAAACTCCCGGATCATCGGGCCGGTCTCGATAGGCGCCGGGACAATCATCGAGGAGAACGTCATCATCGGGCCGTATAC
>JAAZGM010000254.1 GCA_012511245.1 Methanomicrobiales archaeon
GCCTCGGCCTGGCCGAAGTGCTCTGCGAGAGGCTTTGCACCGTGCTGTTTCACGGCAGCGTTGATCTGAACGATATCTGCACTGATCTCGTTGCCACGCACCGACTTCCTGCGGCGCTCACCGTCCATGACCGGGTGGAACCCGACACTCCTGGAGAGGAGGAGCCTCCTCCGTGCCGATCCTGGAAGGTCGCGGCGTGCAGGAATCCCGGTCTTGTCGGTGGCACCGGTGATCCGGATCGTGTACCCCGTAAGGCCGAGGACGGTTCCGTCGATCTCGCTGCCGATGCGCTTGCCGATGAACGCTCCGGCAGTGGGGCCGGTCGCATCGATCTTATATGAGCGCCCGGTTGCGGGGTCGGATAGAATTATCTTGAAATCTGCCATGTTGATGACTCCTTCGAAAGTACCTATACAATTTGAGAGTGTGGTATTAAAAGACTACCTCTACAGGGCGAAAGGAGGACAGAATGCGGGAAAAGGCCGCACATTCCGGGAAGAGGTTATTTGCCCCAGAATGGGTCCTCCCGGCGCTTCATAGTGGTGAACTCCTCCAGGGTCTCGCGCAGGCTCGAACTCAGGTGATCGAACATCTCCCGTTCAATCACTTTCACGTGCCGCTCGGGGATATCCACGTAGAGATCGTCGTCGACGTTGATCTGGCGGCCGACCGTCGGCCCCTCGATCGAGATCGCCACCTCCTTGCCTGCTTCAGCCTCCTGGACGGTCTCGTTCTTCGCCTGGATCTGCTTGATGCGGCCGATCTTCTTGCCGTTCAGGAGAGCGAGATCGACCCCGCTCTGGAGCTTCCCACCGAGGATCCGGACACCGACGACCGCGGGGTTGCTCTGCCGGAAGACGCAGTTCGGGAGGATCCGGATCTTCGCCGGCATGACCAGTTTCTCAAACTTCTGCCGCTCGAGTTCCTCTTTCTTCTCGTCACGCCACTCGATGTAGTCATCGATGAGCTGGTAGATGACGCCACCCTCAAATATGCTGACATGGGACGCCGAAGTATCTGCAAGAGCATCTACCGCATCCGGCAGGACAGGGGTGTTGAAGGCGATGATCGCGCTGTAGAGGGGGTCTTTGATCGTTCCCGCCTCGATGATGTCATGGCGGGTGACCGGCCCCACAGTCGCCCGCATCACCGGGATCTGGTGGCCCTCGAGCTCTTTTGAGAGCGCTTCGAGTGCACCGATGGTGTCTGCCCGGATGATGACACCGAGATCGGAGATGTTCACCGCGATCTCCTGAACCTCACGGCGGACACGCTCGACCACTTCATCCCGGTTGCCGCCGCGGACGACCAGGAGAGGGGAGCCCGCTATGACCCCGTCGAGTTTCGGGGCGGCGACCTTGATGCCCGCAGCGGCGGTGACGGATTTGACCCGTTCAAACCGCTCCTCAAGCAGGATCTCACTCATCGGGCGGGGTTTCAGGAGAGAACGCACCCGGGTCTCGATGATCTGCTCGTTTCCTGCAACGGCAATATCGTCGCCCACCTTGAGGTTCCCGTCGTAGAGGATCAGGTCAAGCGTCATCCCGAGTCCCCGCTCCTCCTTCACCTCGAGGACGGTCCCGGCACCGGGGCCGTCGGCGCTGACCCTGAGGCTCTCGGTCATGTAGCGCTGGGCAAGCCCGATCAGCACCATGAGGATGTCGGGGATGCCTTCCCCGGTGTAGGCGCTCGTCGGCACGATGCAGATGTTACGCGCAAAGTCGGAGACCCGGTCGAACCGCTCGGAGTTGAACCCAAGATCGGAGAGTTTGCCGACGAGTTCATACACTTTCGTCTCGAGAATACCCTTGACGCGCTCGTTCTGCTGCGCAAACGTCTTTAAGAACGGCTGTCCTCCCTGAACGCGCCAGCCGTGGATGCGATCGATCTTGTTTGCCGCGATGACGAACGGCGTCTTGTAGTTGCGCAGGATCTGGAGCGCCTCGATCGTCTGCGGACGGAAACCCTCGTTGATGTCCACCACGACGATCGCCATATCGGCAAGCGCCCCCCCTCGCGCACGAAGAGTGGTGAAAGCGTGATGCCCGGGGGTGTCGATGAAGAGGAGACCGGGAACATTGACGCTAACCTGGCTCAGGGCTCCACCCATGCGGGTGATTGCATCGATGGGAACAAGCGTGGCGCCGATGTGCTGCGTAATCGCGCCTTCCTCGGTTGATACCACGGATGAGCCCCGGATCCGGTCCAGGAGTGAGGTTTTGCCGTGATCTACGTGACCCATCACGCAGACGATGGGAGTCCTGATCGTTGGTTGCTTTGCCATGATAATCACTTTTGGAATCTAATGTGGACGAATAAACCTGAAAAATCTGGAATATTAGCCGCTTTCCCCTCGACCACACCATAAACGGGGTGATCCCTCTATTTCCGGAGCCTCACCCGGCGCACGGAATACCGGTACGTTATAGAGCATGGAGTCTATTAATAATTCACCTCATCAATTATCCCGGATGGCAGAAGCTGCACGATACTCGCCGGATATGGCTGCTGCCGGTGAATCAGACCGGGTGTAGACCCACGCCCCGGGGGGAAGAGAGAGGGGCGTCGATCCGGCGAAGAGATACCTTAATCAAATCAGACCGACAATTATGATGAGTACATTGCCAGGGTGGGGTAGTCGGTTATCCTAAGGGACTGTGGATCCCTCGACCCGGGTTCGAATCTCGGCCCTGGCCTTTCTTGTTTTGAGTCAAAAGACATTACTTACCCATACGTTGTTCTGATGTAGTTGTTGTATGCGCGGCGATTGTGCTGCCCGGGGCGAGAACGGGAAGCCCGCACCCTACGCGATCCGCTCCCCTGCCGCCTCGATCCCGGGGGTCTGATCGTAGATCTCTTCAACCGTGAGGACAACTGCCGCCATTCTCTCTATACGAGCTGCGAACTCCCCGGTATGCCCCG
The DNA here is from genome assembly GCA_012511245.1 of Methanomicrobiales archaeon. Classification (GTDB taxonomy): domain Archaea; phylum Halobacteriota; class Methanomicrobia; order Methanomicrobiales; family Methanoculleaceae; genus Methanoculleus. The sequence goes on from JAAZGM010000254.1 coordinate 2,923, forward strand.
CCCAGACGCTCCGGTCAAGCGCCGCAGTCACCTCGTCATCCCTGTGGATCGTCGCCCGCCCCTTCACCTGATACGCTGTAAATGGTGGAGTCCACTTCCAGGCGCAGACCGACGCAACAGGGCGCCGGATGAGGTTCTCGTAGGTCTGCATGAAGTAGAGTTCACCCCATACGATGGTCTCAGGGTCCCTGACCGTGATCGACCGGGCTGCAACGTTGGGCATCCCATCGGCCCCGGTGGTCGCTACCGGGACGGTATGCCACCCATTCAGGAGCGCAATGAGGCCATCGGGCATTGTCACCATGGATCGTCACCGGGAATTACGCCATATCGTTGCCGGGACACCTGAACCTCACCAGATCCACGCCTGTTTCACCCAGTAGTCATAGTCCATAGGCCACTCGGGCTTCTCTCCGGATATGACGTCCTTGAACTTCTCCTGGTAGCGCTGGTGAAATGCTTCCAGGGCGGGAGTCTTCTGCTTGTTCCGGATCGATGAGACCAGGGTCTTTCCCAGCTCGCGCGCCTCGCCTTCCGCCTTTGTTATTGCATCACTGTCTTTTCCGAGGGCTGCACTCACACCGCCAACCGGGCTGGCCCCGAGCATCTGGAGGAAGTGATTCAGGTAGGTGACCACCGCGCCCTCTGCATGGTCGCCCGATGTGGCAACCGCACACCCATACTTTCCATACAGCGACTGGCACTGGATCCCGTCCGCCATCCGGTCGATGAGCATCTTCATCTGGGCGGTGACGAGATCGATGTACACCGGCGAGCCGAGGACGATGCCGTCTGCCTCCTGGATCTTCGTATAGACCCGCGGGAAGTCGTCCAGGTATACGCACTTCTCCTCCTGGAGACAGATGCTGCAGACATTCCGGAACTTAAAATCATAGTCGATCAGGTTGATCACTTCAGTCTCTGCACCATTCTCCCGCGCACCGCTCAGGACGGCATCGATGAGGCGTTTTGTCTGGCTATGCTCGCCCCGGGGGCTCCCGTTGATCCCGATTATCTTCATCGTTCTCCCTCCAGTTCTGTGGCCTACCCATGATCATGGGTGATATATAGTATTGCACGGTGAAGGGTCATCCGGGAGAACCCCTCCGGGACTCGTTGAATCATTCACGCTCACGTCATTCGCGCCCGGTGAGAGAGGGTGCCGTCACGGGAGAGGCCGTTGAGGCACTGTCCGGAAGATGCGGCAGGACTTCGAAGAATCTCGAAGTTAACACCACGTATAATTATCCGGGATGCCATACCGCTCACCATGAACAGAGGGAACATCGGCCTGCTACTTCTTGCAGGCCTCATAGCACTCGGATGCATCGTTGCAGGGTGCACCGATACGGCGCAGACGACATCCGGGCAGTCGGCCCCGCCCACCGGACAGGAGACGACGGGCCCGGTTGCAGAAGGCGCCGGAGACGTCTCGGCGGGGAACAACCGGTTTACGGCCGACCTCTACCGTCAGATTGCAGGCGACCCGGCGTATGCAGGTAAAAACATCTTCTTCTCGCCCTACAGCATCTCCTCGGCCCTCGCGATCACCTACGAGGGCGCCCGGGGCGAGACCGCCGACGAGATAGGATCGGTGCTCCACCTGCCGGCAAACAAGACCCTCCGGAGAGCCGGGTTTGCCGGGCTTGATGCCGCCCTGAACCGCGGGGACGAGACATACACCCTCCGCACAGCAAACGCCCTCTGGGCGCAGGAGGCCTACCCGTTCCTTCCGGAGTACATCGATATTGCCGGGCGCTGGTATGGGGCGAACGTGACAAACCTCGACTTCGGCGGCGACTCCGAAGCGTCGCGGCAGACGATCAACCGCTGGGTGGAAGAGAGAACTGAGGATAAGATTCGCGACCTCCTCCCGGCGGGGTCGATCGACTCCATGACCCAGCTTGTGATCACGAACGCAATTTACTTCAAGGGCACCTGGGTCAAGCAGTTCGACCCCGCCGAGACGATCGAGGAGGAGTTCCGGGTTGCTCCAGGCACGACAGTGCGGGTTCCGATGATGCACCGGACCGACGAAGACGCAATCTACGGGTACGCGGAGACCGGGACGCTTCAGGTGCTCAGGATGCCGTATGCACATGGAAACGGAACCGAACTTTCGATGCTCGTCCTCCTCCCGCGGGAGGACAACCTGACGGCGGCGGAGGAGGCGCTCGATCCCGGGGCGCTCGCCGGGGTCCGGGATTCCCTGACCGACCGGCGCGTCAGGGTCGTCTTCCCGAAGTTCACGCTTGAGACAGACTACCGCCTCCTGGGAACGCTTGCGGCAATGGGGATGTCGACGGCGTTCTCCCCCGATGCCGACTTCTCGGGGATGGACGGCACGGATATGCTCTTCATCAGCGAGGTTGTCCATAAGGCGTTCGTCGATGTGAGCGAAGAGGGGGCCGAGGCTGCGGCAGCAACCGGCGTCGTCATGAACCTGAAGAGCGCGCCCGGTGGGGATACCACGCCTGTCTTCCGGGCGGACCATCCGTTCATCTTCCTCATCGTCGAGGAGGATTCCGGCACGATCCTCTTTGCAGGAAGGGTCGTAAACCCGGAAACCCCATAACAAGAGGGCAGGGAGGAGACGGGGCGGCTCTATCCTCCCCTCCCTCAGCCGTCACCGGATCGAAGCAGCCCATGAGTATCTCCCGGCGTCTATTCGGGCGATCTTTGTGCTGAAGGCTTCAACGACAACGTCGTGAGCTTCGAACGTCGCCATCAAGATCACATGGCGGGCACCTCCTCTTTTCGGTCTCCTCTCCACTCCCAGATGCCGGTCGGGGCGAAGTCACCCCTGCCGCCGATACTCTATACCAGGAAATGATCGCGTACAATAAGTAAAGTATTATTAACATTATGTCCAAACATACTGACACATGCAACCCATCGCATCGACCATACGCAATGTGATACGACGGGGGTCGGCAGGATTTGCATCCGTGGCCCTCATCGCAGTTGTGCTCACCGCCTGTTGCGGCTGCACCGCTGCTGCTCCAGGTGCCGAGAACGGCGGTGATACTGCCCCGGATATCGGTGACATCCAGGCCGACCCCTCGCACAGCAGCAGCGCGGACCCGAATTTCTCCGTGGTGTTTCCTGATGATCGGGTCAACATGATGACCATCACCATCGCCCCGGAAAACTGGCAGAAGATGCTTGATAACATGACCGAACTTTACGGCGAGTTCGGCGGGAGCACCACCAGAGGTATGCCCGCCGCGCCGGGAGCCCGGGACAACGCGCAGCCCGGCGGAGCCCCGGGTATGGGAGGCACCTCCGATATCAACCCGGTCTACGTTCCTGCAGACGTCTCGTTCGAGGATCAGATCTGGACGGACGTCGGTATCCGGTTCAAGGGCCAGATGTCCCTTGGAAGTACGTGGAAGGAAGGGTCTTACAAGATCTCGTTCAAGCTCAACTTCGATAAATTCGAGGATGAGAACCCCGCGATCAAGAACCAGCGGTTCTACGGGTTCGACGAACTCAACCTGCAGAGCGGCTACACCGACGACTCGCTGATGCGGGACATGATCGTTCCGTCTATCTTCCGGGACTCCGGAGTCCCTGCACCGCACACCGCGTTCTACCGGGTCTATCTCGATTATGGAGAGGGGCCGATCTATTTCGGGCTCTACACGATGATCGAGAGCGTCGAGGACACGGTGATCAAGACCCAGTTCGAGGACGATTCCGGCAACGTCTATAAACCTGAAGGCACCGGTGCGACGTTCGCCCGCGGTACGTTTGATACGGCAAGTTTCGTGAAGAAAACCAACAAAAAAGGTGGCGGAGACTGGACCGACGTCGAGACGCTTTACACCGTCCTGAACTCGGAGACCCGGACGACCGACCCGGAGGCGTGGAGGAGCGAACTCGAGACCGTACTGGACGTCGATGAGTTCCTCCGCTGGCTTGCAACGAACACCGTCATCCAGAACTGGGATACGTACGGGGGCAACAGCAGGAACTTCTACCTGTATACCGATCCCACCGACGGCAGAATCGTCTGGATCCCCTGGGACAACAACTTCGCCCTCAACGGCAGCATGGGTGGTGCCGGCAACCGGGGTGATCTCCCGGCAGACGGTGCCCCACAGATGAACGGCCTCCCGACGGATCCTGCACGGGAATTCGGCCGCCCGATGCCGGAAGGTGGCGACGCCTTACAGATGAACGGCTCCTGGGTAGGTCCTGCGCGGGAATTTGACCGCCCGAATCCAGCAGGCGGCGATGAACCGGGGAACCGGATCGGGATGAACCCGGCCGCGGGGTTTGGCGGCGGCATGGGCAGGACAACCTCACTCGATCTTGGAGATGTCGGGGAGAACTGGCCGCTGATACGCTACCTGGCAGACGACCCGGTGTACTATGCGCAGTACCAGGAGTACCTGGAGATGGTCGTGACAACGTCGTTTGAACCGACGAAGATGGAAGAGGTCTACCGGTATTACCATGCCCTGATCGAGCCGTACGTGACCGGCCCCGACGGAGAACAGGCAGGCTACACACACCTGAAGAGCGCCGAAGCCTTCGACATCTCCCTTGATGCGTTGATCGAACATGCCTACGACCGTCACGACGCGGTCATGGATTACCTCTCCACTGAGAGGACATCATAAATCGAGAGCGAATCACCATGGAAGTAACTACGACAGACTCCCGCGCAAAAAGCGATCTCGACGACTCCCGGAGCGGCTGGTTCCCGTCAGCCGTCCGGGATATCGAGAGCATCTCCCTTGCCGAGGTGGCGGAGGGAAAGACCCGGCTGCTGAACCGGGTGGAGAGCAAACACCTGATGACGGTTGGACAATGTAAAAGGCTGATACAGGCGATATCCGATTCGTACAGGGTTCTGGAGGTTCGCGATGTCAGGGTCGGCAGGTACGAGACCCAATACTACGACGATGATTCGTTCACCTCCTATATCCAGCACCACAACGGGAAGGGCAACCGCTACAAACTGCGGTTGCGTCATTACGAAGCATCGGGAGAGACCTACCTCGAGGTGAAGAAGAAGAGCAACAAAGGCTCCACCGAGAAGCAGCGGATGAAGACATCCTGGCCGCCGACCAGGTTTCTACCCGAGGAAGAGTGTTTCCTTGAGGCGGCCTTTCCTTACGATTGCCAGGAGTTCCGCCCCGTCCTCAAGACTGGCTACGAGAGGTCAACCCTGGTCTCGACGGAGTTCCCCGAGCGTATCACGTTTGATACGGCTGTCCTGTTCAGCAACGGGAAGCAGAACATCTCGTATCCCGGACTTGTCATCGGTGAGGTGAAGCGCGAGAAGGGTGTAAAGAATTCCCCGGCACAACGAGCCCTGCGTTCGATGGGCATCCAGGAGAGGTCCTTCTCGAAGTACTGCGTCGGTGTCTCGCTGCTTTACGATCAACTGAAGCATAACAGGTTCAAACCGAACCTGCGCTTCATCGCCGGACTCTCGCAAGGAGGTCGCCAGCCATGCTGACCGGCGATCTCACCCTCTTCGTCGCAGGCTTCATCCTCAACTTCCTTGCCGCGTTCGTCATCGTCCGGTTCATCTACTACCCGAGAGGTCGGTGCAACAACTACGTCTTCACGTTTCTCGCCTTCAACACGGTGATCTACTTCATCATGGGGCTATTCACCAGCATCGAGCTCTCGATAGGGGCAGGCTTCGGCCTTTTTGCACTCTTTTCGATCCTGCGCTACAGGACGGAGACGGTCCCGATCCGCGAGATGACCTACCTCTTCGTGATGGCTGCACTCCCCGTACTGAACTCGGTCCTCTGGGGGTTTGCCCGGTACGACGAGATGTTGGTCGCAATTCTCCTCGTTGTCCTGACGCTCTGGGTTCTCGACAAGGCGTGGGGATTCAACAAGGAACAGAATCAGAAGGATGTGATTTACGAAAAGATCGACCTGATACCGCGAGAACGGCGGGAAGAGATGCTTGCCGACCTCCGGACAAGGACGGGGCTGAACGTCTATGAAGTCGAGGTACTGAGCGTCAACTTTCTGCGGGATACCGCAGAGATCAGGATCACTTACTCGAACAA
>JAAZGM010000255.1 GCA_012511245.1 Methanomicrobiales archaeon
CCGCCCGGGAGCCGGATCGTCATCCAGAAAAATACCACGATCCCCAAGGGGACGTACGGCTACATTGCAGTTGGGGGCGAAGCTGAAGACGGGGAGCGGGAGGTCACTATCAGCCTGGAGCTGAACGGCACTACAGATACTGCCGCCGCCAGGGCCTTGATGGATTTTACGATCTCGGGGATCCCCGAAGGCAGCATTCCCATTCGGGCTATCACCGACGCTCAGGAATGCCTCCAGACGACCGTCTGGGTGGTGCGGCCGAAATCAACCCCGATTACTTCCTCGTCCGGACGGTCGCCGCCGCATGTGACCCCGACCGTCGAAGAGAGTGAGACGCCCACCCCGACCGACACCCAGGGAGGCAGCTCGACCGGCACTCAAGGGGACATCCCGATCGTCGTCTGGTCTACCGATAGGCAGATGTTCATCGTCTTTCTACCCGGCGTCACAGTCACCGATGCCAGTGGAGAACGTATCGATCCCGCCTCGGAAATCATCCTGCAGCCACTCTCCGGAGACGATATACCAGGCACTCTCCCGGAGGGCATGAACGTTTACGAGCAGAACATCTATCGTTGCATCCCGCAGGATATCAGGATATCCACTCCTATCACCGCTGCATTCCATCTGACCGAAGATGAATGGGATGCGGTGGTGGCGAAGGGGCTCATCATGGAGTACGACGATGAGTTCGATACCTGGAAGGAACTGCAGATGGAGAACGATCCGGCGACTCGATCAGTCCGTGCCCGGGTGGATCATATCGGCACGATCGGCCTGTTCCTGCCAGAAGTGAGCCCAGAACCGGAGGTTCCACAGATTCCACCCCTGGTAGTGCCGGCGCTCATCCTTCTGTTTATCATCCCGACGGTGCTGTACTTTCTCCTAACCTGGAAACGGTGACTGTTCCCCCGGCCGAAGCAGAGGAGCGGGCCTTCTTCCAGTTTATTTCATAAAACGACTGCAGTACGTTACATTCAGGCAGAATCAATTCATGATAGCGGGATCGACGGCCCGTAGGCGCCCGATACGCGCATCACGCTCGATTCACTTCAAAGCCTGCGTACCCCCTGGCTACAAGATCGTCGAGGAATGCTGCGACATCTCCAGAAGCGGTCTCGGGCATTTCATCAAAAACCGACCGCAGTTTGTCGATGAGATCGGTAAAATTTTTTGACCCGCCCAGTTCTTTCCAGATATATGCCCCGACCGGATTGATGCCGTACGCTTCACCGGTGTCAGGGTCAAAGAGAAGAGCCCAATCGTCAAGCTCTTCGCGAAACACAATAGAAGGGTTTGCAACGGGCAACTGGCTGTACTTCATACTCAATCATCCGTGAACTACTCCCCTGTTGAGCAGGGGGCTTTCTGCGAGGGCCAGGGGACTCACCCCGACCATATCGGAGAGATGCCAGAAGACGTCCTCCTGATCAGGGTCATGTGGATCCTGATCTTCGTGGCAACGTGCATCCTTATCTCTCCCGCTCGATATCTGATTATAGGTTCTGTTCTTACTATCCATATATTTATGGGAAATACTGTTCCTCTCGATTGGGCAAAGGAGACCCCACCCTTCGGGATGGGGAGAAATTGCTCTCCCATAAGTATTTTTGTTGTCTGCGGGCGGCATCGTCATGTAAAAGAACGCCTGTTCCGGATAGGGCATCAGGATATCGATGACTATTGGGGTGATGCTGTCCTTGAATTCGGCTTTTGGCCGCTTCTCCTCGTCGAACGCCCCCCGGAATGAAGAGCCTTGCCGAGACCTCATCGATCTCTTCTTGCGGCGGGCTGATCATCGAGACACAGAAACCGGACTCCAAAACACCGGCCTCCTCTATCTGTGAAACCCGGGCCGCTTCAACCGTGCGAGAGAGATGGAACATGGTCTCTCACCCTCCCCGCGGGAGAGTCCACACTCTACTGTTGTCAACGAGCGGGATGAGGGTGTAGACGCCTGGAAGAGAGACCGGGCAAGAGCAGGCCTGAAAAAAAAGGTTAGAAGAGCAGGAGCAGCGGTGCAAAGACCAGTGCAACCATGGACATCAGTTTCAGGAGAATATTCAGCGAAGGGCCCGACGTGTCCTTGAAGGGGTCACCGACGGTGTCGCCGACGACCGCGGCCTTGTGGGCATCTGAGCCCTTCCCGCCGAAGTGGCCCATCTCGATGTACTTCTTCGCGTTATCCCAGGCCCCACCGGAGTTTGCCATCGTGACAGCAAGGAGGAACCCGGCCGCAAGCGAGCCGACAAGCAGGCCACCGAGGGCTTCCGTACCGAGGATGAACCCGACGGCGAGCGGCGCGACGACGGCGAGGATGCCGGGGAAGATCATCTCACGCAGTGCTGCGTTCGTGGAGATAGCGATACAGGAGTTGTAGTCGGGATCGGCTGTCCCCTCCATGAGGCCGGTGATCTCTTTGAACTGGCGGCGGACCTCGTGGACGATGCTGTATGCCGCCTTGCTGACCGCCGTCATCGTGATGGAGCAGAAGAGGAAGGGGAGCATCGCACCGATCAGAACGCCGATGAAGACGTTCGGGACTGTGATATCGATGATCGAGAGACCGACTGCCTGGGTGTAGGCAGCAAAGAGGGCGAGCGCGGTCAACGCTGCAGAGCCGATGGCGAATCCCTTGCCGATGGCGGCAGTGGTGTTGCCGACGGAGTCCAGGGTATCGGTGATCTCGCGGACCTCGGGCTTCTGGTGGGACATCTCGGCGATACCGCCGGCGTTGTCGGCGACGGGGCCGTAGGCGTCGACGGAGAGCGAGATAC
>JAAZGM010000256.1 GCA_012511245.1 Methanomicrobiales archaeon
GTGAGGGTCTCCGGCACAAATCCGCTGTCGGTGATGGAGATGATCTCATCAGCAACAATTACCACTACCGGTGTTCCCGGCGGTGTCTCTGCCTCGTCCGACACCATTGTGATCTCAATCTCCTCCAGGATCGCCGTCTCTGTCTCCGCAGGTGCCATCGTGGTTATGGTTTCTTCCGGTGTTTCTGTACTGATCGCTGTTGCTGTTTCCATCGGTGTCTCATCTACAGTTCCCGTCGGTGTCTCGGTGAGCCCCGGTGTTGTGGCAGGCGTCACCGTCTCGTTCTCCGCGGGTTGCACACACCCTGCAATCATGATGCTCGTGATCACCATGAGTGCAAGGATACCAAACATCCTTTTCATGCGGTGGACGATGCTTTCTAGTATAAATAAACTTTACCCCATGCCGAAAAACAAGAATACGGCGTGTAAATTTGCTGTACCAGCATTATGGCCGGCGACACTGCTATAGAGTTCTTCCTCTCGCTCTTTTGGTTGTAACTCCTCCCTATCGGCGCTATCCTATTGAACCGGGCTTTTTCAGGTGATATCCCGTATCCATAGCGTTCCATGCAGACCATCACCCGGCAGATGACCGCCCGGTCATCCCTGGGGTACTGTTGCTCTTCTCTCCTGACGGTCGTACCTGGTATCCGTAGATAGCAGCGGTGTCTTCCCCGAACCATTATTCCTCGACCAGGTAGTTTACCCCGCTTTGCGGCTCCATGCTCAAGACTTTTATACGCGGGCAGGGATACCGTGGCCCATGGCAGGGCTCACGAAGCGCAGGTTCGGAACGACAGGGTGCAAGATAACTCTGGTTGGCCTCGGCGGGGAGGGCATCCTCAGGACGTATGGGCAACATGCTGAGGCAGACGCCGTCATCATGGAGGCACTCGATCAGGGGATCACCTACTTTGATTCTGCGAAGGTCTATGCCGGGAGCGAGGACTACTACGGCGAGGTCTGGAAGAAACGCCCTGATCTCCGGGCATCGATCTTTCTTGCAAGTAAATCGGCAAGCCGGGCGCATGCAGACGCCGAGATGGATCTCCTGGAGACTCTCCAGAGGATGGGCATCGAGACCCTCGATCTCTGGCAGATCCACGATATCCGGTCATTCCCCGAGATCAGGGAGGCCGAGGGTCCAGGCGGTGTCCTCGAGGCGTTCATCGAAGCACGGGATTCGGGTGTCGTCCGGTATATCGGGGTGACGGGACACCACGATCCGGATGTCCTCGCACACGCTGTTGAGAACTGGCCGGTTGATGCCGTGATGATGCCCGTAAATCCCGTTGAGGAAGTGCTCGGGGGGTTCCTGGATACGGTGCTTGCGACCGCAAAGGAGCAGGGGGTTGCGGTCATCGGGATGAAGGTGCTCGGCGGGTCAAATTACCTGATGCCGGATGCCGGGGTGACGCCCGAGGTCCTCGTCCGCTACGCCCTTGCCCGGGATGTCTCCGTCGTGATCGTCGGCTGCTCGACACCTGCGGAGGTGCAGGCGCTTGCCGCTGCCGGCCGGAGTGGCCCCCTTCCCGACGATGAGGCGGCAGCGCTCGTCGAGATGTTCCGCCCCCGTGCCCGTGAGCTCGCCTACTACCGCGGATCTCGGTGAGGCGGCTCCGGCTGAATCTTCTTCTGCAATCGATATATCCTGGTGACGCCAACCTACGGAGAGAAGAGCAGGTCGCTCTATGGGTATGAACACGACATCTGGAAAGCCGCATCGTTCCCGCTCCCTCCGGAATCGTATCGCTGCATCGCCGGACGCTGTTCTCGTTCTGGTCGTGCTCGTTATATTCATGGATATGATGGTTTATGGCCTCCTCATCCCGGTCTTCCCTGAGTATGCTCCCCGGTTCGGGGTGGATGAATCGGTCATCGGGATCATCTTCGGGGTTTACGCCGCGATGCTCCTCTTCTTCTCCATCCCGATGGGCGCCCTCTCCGATCGGGTGGGGCGCAGACCGCTCATCGTTGCAGGGATGCTCCTTCTTGCTCTCGCGACGGCGCTCTTTGGTTTCTCTGCCACGATCACCCACCTGTTCATCGCCCGGGCGGTCCAGGGGATATCTGCCGCCGCCACATGGTCGGCAGGGCTTGCTCTCATCGCCGAGACCTGTGATCCGGCACGGCTCGGCGAGAAGCTGGGGATCGCCCTCTCGGCGGTCGGGTTCGGGATCGTCATCGGCCCGGTCGCCGGCGGGCTGTTCTTTGAGTACCTGGGCTACACCGCGACGTTCCTCATCCCGGCAGCGCTCGCGGCCGCGATCGGTCTTGCGGTCTTCGCCGTCCCGGTGCACACCCGCCGGCCGGAAGGGCGGTCAACGATGCTCCCCGACACAGATCTCCGCCTGTTTGCTGCTATTCTGGCTGTGGTCGTCATGGTATCCACGACCTATGGGATCGTGGACCCGTACCTCCCTGTTCACCTGCATACCGCCTTCTCGGCTTCTCCGGCAACGATCGGGCTTGTCTTCGCGGTTCTCGCGATCGCGGCCATCCTCGCCCAGCCAGCCGCTGGAAGGATCTACGATCGCTATGGGGGAAGCCGTCACCTCATCAGCGGTGGACTCCTTCTCTCGGCGGCCGCGATCGCCGCTGCTGTGCAGGCGCCCACCCTCCTTCTCACCGTCGCTGCTGTCTTCATGCTGGGGGTCGGCCTGAGCTGCGCCATCGTCCCGGTGATGCCGATCCTTGCCGGCATCTACCGCGACCGCGGTTCGCAGGGAGCCGCATACGGGATCTACAATACCTTCTACTCCCTTGGCCTTGCGGCCGGACCGTTCGCAGGCGCCGTCCTTATCGGCCGACTGTCGCTTTCGGTGCTCTTCCTGCTGCAGGCAGGAGGGCTTGCTATCATAGGGGTGGCAGGCTGGTTTGCTGCCGATCGATTCCTCCGGCGATGAGGTATGTTCTTCACACCGCCGGTCAACGGATACTGAATATGCTGCCTGAACCCTGCCGCCGTCATGCCCCTGAGCTGCTGATAGCAATCTTCGGCATCATCCTTCTCGTTGCAGCCTTTGGAGAGGTCGACGGGGAAGCGGGAGCGTTCATCGTCTCGGCACTTGATGTGGCGCTCTTCGTCATCCTCGCGATGCTCGTCTCCATCGCCGGAACGCGGCACCCTGCGTTCCGCTGGGTCGCCGTCTTCTGGCTCCTCCTCATCGTCGGCGGACTTGCGGCGGCTGCGGCCGGGATCGGGATCATAGCGATCATGCCGACAGAGATGTTCGATGTCGGAGAGATCGATCCGGATACGATCGATCTTGCTCTGGTTGCAGAGGTCGCCCTCCTTCTCCTCGGCGTCTTTGTCGCGGCGTTTGCGAGTCTTATCGGGTTCTCCCGCCGGTTCCGGGTATGGCTCGCTCGATACCTTCCGTTCGATCTGGACTCGCTCCTCCATACGATGGCGCTCGTGGTCATCCTCGCCCTGATCCTCATCCCGCCGGTGCCGCTTCTTGTTGCAGGGGTTCCGCCCTACCTCTCGGATCAGTTCCTCGTTCTCATGCTCGATTCCGGGGCACTCTTCGCGGATACGGTCACGCTGAACGCTTACACCCTCTTCTGGACGCTCATCGGTTCGTTCTTCATCGCCGGACTGTTCGTCCGGAGAACCCCCCGCGAGGTCCTGGAGCGTCTCGGTCTTGTCCGGCCGACGGTGAAAGAGGTTACATTCGCCATCGGTGCGGCTTTTGTGCTTGTTGCCGCCTTCCACTTCATCGATCCGGCA
>JAAZGM010000257.1 GCA_012511245.1 Methanomicrobiales archaeon
ACCGAAGAACTTGCAGATGAACTGGGCCTCTCCAGGGCCACGATATATACGCATGTCAAACATCTGAAAAACCTGGGAATTGTACGATCGAAAAGGGCGGGAAGATCCGTGCGGTATACCCTTACTAACAACTATTCTCGTGCACTGATTGAGTATGTAAATCTCCGTAATCTCGAATCCATTCGGGTTCCGGCGGAACATGCCGGGTAAATCAGTTCCCCGGATAGGTACTCGCATCACCTGAAGAGTATTGGGGGTATGCCCTCGCCGCAAGGGACCATTTGTATTCCCTATCTTCCTGGATTAGGCAGCCGATCATAATACCCGGCTCCTGTTGCGCTGGACCGGCGCGCGCTCAGCCTGCAGCCGGTATCCGGCTCATCCTTGGAACACTGCGCCACGATATCCCGTGATCCCGCTCATATTCCTGTTTGGGGATTCCTGGATGCACGAATGAATCGGTGTTTGTCCTAGAAAAGGTATAAGGAAGAACAACGAAGTCTCCATCGGTGATACCATGTTTGGTATCCCGCAGGTGCCGGTATCCTCTGACGAGTCTGTCCCGGCGCACTTCCGGTGGTTACAATCAAGGTAGTCCGGTGGCCTTCTGCAGAGGAATCCCCCGTTCAGAACCTCCGATAAACCCTGCTCCGGTGTCCGGCCGCGATGACGTGGATCACCTGGAGGTCGTCTATGATCGAGAGGATGGCACGGTAATCCCCGATCCGGAGCGAGTAGGGCGGGGGATTGCTCGCTCCCTTCAATCGTTTGAGGTGTTTCTCCAGGCACCCGGGGTAACCCCGGTGGGAACGCAGGGGCAAGGTTTGGGGACGCGGGGTGGCGGTGGCAGACACCGGTTGAGGTCATTCTGTGTCCGGGTTCTGGAGAAAACCAGTGTCTTACTTCTCGACAGCAGGATCAAACGGATTCTCCCGACCACGAGGGCCTGGTTGAGTGGGGGAGGGGTGTCGCTGAGAGGTCAGATATAGCCGGAATAAGTTAATATTTCAATATTTTTGTCAGAAATTCCTCGCGGGTAAGGCCGGCCTGACGAATGATCGCTCTCAATATCCCCCTTCCCAGTTCTTCTCCCTGATGATCGGGAATGACAACACTCCTTCCATCAGAATGTTGCAGAATAATATGGCTCCCTTTCTGCCGGGCAAAAGAAAAACCGGATTCTTCAAGTACCTTTATGGCTTTTTCAGCCCTGACAGGACTCAATTTCAACTCTCTGAACCCCCACGAATTCTCGCAATTCATCCGGTTCGGGCGGTTCATTGACCTCAAGATACAGCGAAATTGCCTCGTCAAGTCGCTTTATCAGTTCTTCATAAGTCTTTGCCTGCGTAAAACACCCCGGAAGCGAGGGGATCGAGGCATAGTAGTAGCCATCCTCGTCTTTTTCTATGAGGCAATTGACTTTCATATCACTTTTACCATATTGATGTGTGGCATAAAAAATATATCTCGTGAAGTTCTCATCCCTGCTCCTCACCGCAGATCCTCGATCTTCCACCCGAGATAATCCCGTATCACCGTGAACGCGAGTTCCGGCGGGATCGCCCCCTGCTCGGTGACGATCAGGTCGATGTACTCCGCGGGCGTCACATCGAAGGCCGGGTTTCGGACCCGGACAAAAGGAAGCTTCGCCGCTACCTCCGCCGGGAGCACCTCGGTTGTATCCCGCTCCTCGATCTCGATCTTCTCGCCGAGGATCGTCCTCGGCGCAAACTTGTAGGTCTCGGCCGCCACGATGACGTTCGTCCGGGCCTCGTTTGCGG
>JAAZGM010000258.1 GCA_012511245.1 Methanomicrobiales archaeon
ATAATCCCTCTACGATGAGCAAGGTGTATAAATCGCTCTTTGCAGCTGCAGTGATGATCCTGGTCCTTGCATCCGCCGGGTGCGCAGAGATGCCGGCGGGTAGCGATCCTGGCTGGTCCGGGAGCCTTTCCCCGGAAGAGACGGGTGGAGAGGATGACGATCCCGGATACCTGACCCCGGCAACTCCGTATCCGACTGCAACGAGCACTATGGCCGGCCCTACGCTCAGCAGACCGACGGAGACCCAGCCGACGCAGGACCCGTACGTGACGCTTTTCGACAAAACCATCGAGTTCGGTCCCGCTCACCCGAGAGACGCTTACTCCTTCAACCTGACCGCGCCCCCGCTCATCATCGAGTTCGACGTGGAGCCGAAGATGGTTACACGGAAGAAGCATACTACAAGCGATTACGGCAGCAAAAAGGATATAGTCGTCACGCAGGAGTATCCGAGCGAGGACTCGTGGTTTACGGTGACCGTCAGGGAGCGAGAGTCCGGCAAGATCGTGGCCGAGAACGGATTCGGAAAAGGTTTCGGCACGGCGACCGATAAGCGGATCTACCGCGGCGAGCGCGGGGACTATCTGATCGAACTCGCCGGGAACGAAGCGAAGGTGCATGTGCTGATGCGCGCAGGGGGCGTGTAGCCCTCGGAGCAGATCTTTGAACGGGTGTCGCCGGCCGGATCCCGGCATCTTCTGTCATTGCCATGGCGTTCTCACCGCCTGGTGAGCAACCCTTTTTAACCTGGAGAACCTAGTTATTAGGGGAAAGGCACTTATTCTCGTGTCCCGGTAGGGTAGTGGATATCCTAGAAGCCTGCGGAGCTTTTGACCCGGGTTCAAATCCCGGCCGGGGCGCTTTTTGATTTTGCATTCGATCTTTTCGGGCTGCTTTTAGGGTCGGGGTACCTTCGATCAGTCATCCTGGACCTGATTCGATCGCCCGGGATTCATGAATATAGCGATCCTGCCGCTACCATACCTTTATCAGCACCGCGGAGAGGAATACCCGCATGACTGAGGAGAGTCGTCCCCCGCTGCCGCCGTTCACGTACGAAACGGCAGCACAGAAAGTTCGTATGGCTGAAGATGCCTGGAACTCCCGGGACCCGGCGAGGGTTTCGCTCGCATACAGCGTCGATAGCGTCTGGCGCAACCGGGCAGAGTTCGTGACCGGCCGCGAGGAGATCGTCGAGTTTCTGCAGCGGAAGTGGGCGAAAGAGCTCGATTACCGCCTGATAAAAGAGGTCTGGGCGTTTCACGAGGCGCGTATCGCGGTCCGGTTCGCATACGAGTGGCACGACGATTCGAGGAATTGGTTCCGCTCCTACGGGAACGAGAACTGGGAGTTCGACCAGCAGGGCCTGATGTGCCGCCGCTATGCCAGCATCAACGACCTGCCGATCAAAGAGGAGGAGCGGAAGTATCGCTGGCCGCTGGGGCGGCGCCCCGACGATCATCCCGGGCTCTCCGACCTGGGGTTGTAGCGTTCCCGGAGTCGTACCGGCAGGTCGAGAAACCGGAGTGGGGCTTTCAGAGCGCTATGGTGCGATATCGAACGGGCCGGTGGAACAAGGAGCGGCCAAATCACGCGGGGGGTGGAGGCGGTGTGAAGGCCCGCGATCCGCGACGTATTCCTCCCTCCCGGTTCTTCTCCGATCATCGGGATTCATCTTTTTCTCCCGTATCGATCGCTTTCCAGCGCTGTGAATTTGGCGCTCCACCGGTCGAGCAGACAGCGTCTGCACAATCCACCGCCCGGCTCCGACGGGGGCACCACCGGATCGCTCTTTACCTCACGGAACCATACCCCGATCATGCCCGACGACCGCGAGATCATCCGAGCGGCCATCCGAAAGGCCCGTGAACTCGGGACGGACGTAGCAGGCGCCGTGGCGGCAAAAGAACTCATCAACTGTCCCTCGACGGTCGCGGAAAAACGTCCGGGATCAGAGGAAGACCGGGGGAC
>JAAZGM010000259.1 GCA_012511245.1 Methanomicrobiales archaeon
GGCATGGCATGAGTCCTGCTCTCGCCTGGCCCCTCATGAGGGTTTTGGCCGCTCCCCCTCACCCGAGCAGGCGGGCAAGGAGCCTTCCCGGGAGGCTGCGGGAGAGGGCGATGGCGTGCTCGGTACACATCTCATGGCAGCAGTAGCACCGGATGCATCGCGAGAGATCGATCGTCGCCCGCCCCTCTATGAGGGTGATCGCATGCACGGGACAGATCCGCTCGCACTTCCGGCAACCGATGCATGAAGAGTCGATCACGCCGGGCCGGGGGGCATAGGTCCGCCCGAACCGCTGGACGACGGCAAGGACGATCCGCCGCCAGATGCCCACGCTGCCGCCGGTGTAGGTCGAGGGTTTCTTGAAGTCAGAGACTGTGAACTCCGCCGGTTCGTCGCCGACCGTCCGGATAGCCGTGGGGTTGAAGAGCCCGCGTTCGGCCGCGCTTCTTGTGCTCTCGATCTCGAGCGGGTCCATGCCGATGAGCCGCGCGAGGACGCTGTCCACGGCTGCGTAACTGGTTCCGGCGAGGATGACCCCGATCGGCCGCGGGCTCCCTGCTTGAGGGCCGTCCCCCTCCATCCCCACGACTGCATCCACGATCTGGAGCCGGGGCTTCATGCACTCGTTGAGGTCGACGATCATCTTCCCGAAGGTCCTCTCGTCCTGGAACCGGAAGTGGTAGACCGGCTTTTCGAGCCCGGGGATGAGTCCGAAGAGATTCTTTGCTGCGCCGGTCATCCGCATCCACATATGGGTCTTTGCCTTTGAGACGACCACGATTGCGTCGGCCTCTATGGCGGGGGTGATGATGGAGAACTGTTTCATCACCTCGCCTTCAGGGAATGCCACGATCTGCGAGCTGGTATCGTAGTTCAGGGTGGTGCCGGTCTCCTCAGCTACTGCGGTAAACCCGCAGCGCGAATACGCCCGCTGCAGGTTTGCCTCGTTATAGACGATCCCGGCGCCGGTGCTGTCGCCGGTGACGACCCGGCACCCGTGCTCCACAAGAATCCGTGCTACGGCAGCAACGACCGTTGGATGGGTGGTGACACATCGTTCTGGATCCTGCCCCTGAAGGAGGTTTGGTTTGAGGAGTACGCTCTCCCCCGGTGTGACGAACCTCCCGATGCCACCAAGAAGGTCGATCGCGCGGCGGACGGCTGCATCGACCCTATCCGGCGTGTAATCGTCGCACCTGACGACCGCAACGACCGCATCCTGGCCGGCTGGCTGCACCTCACCCTCTCCCGAGATGTCCGAGCGCTTCTTTTGCCGCAAGCATCGCCGCACCCTGTTTCGTCCTTGCCGTGCCTTCTCCGAGTGGAACTCCTCCGACGGTCACCTGTGCGGCCCAGATCGGGCAGTTCCCGGGCCCGGTCATGCGGAAGGCATACTTGAGTTCGCCGAGGTTCTCCCGGGCAGCATATTCCTGGAGCCTGCCCCGGTAGTTCCTCTGGGTATCGCACTCTGCGATCTCCTCCTCAAATATCGCGAGCACCACCTCCCGTGCCACGTCGATGCCGCGATCGATGTATATTGCGCCGATCAGGGCTTCAAAAGCATCGGCAACGACTGAGTCGGTCGGCGCCTGTCCGCACCCCCTGATGGTGCTATCGATACCAAGGCCCTGACGTCGCACGATCTCGGCGAGTTTCGTGTTCCTGGTCACCTGGAGCCTCCGGTTCATCTCGCCCGGCGGGAGATCGTATCCGGTGTAGAGGTGGTCGGCTATGACGAAGTCGAGGACGTAATTTCCCAGGAACTCGAGCCGTTCATTATCCTCGAGTGTTGCTACGGGGTAACCGTTGCGGTTCGCGTATGACCGGTGGGTCAGCGCCTGGTCGTAGAGGGGGAGAGCGGTGTCTGCGATATCAGTGATCCCGAAAGGTGGGCGAGCGAGGAGCGCACGCACTTCTGTCTTCCTATCGGGTGCGGCTGGCTCCGGGCGTCGGAGGAGTTTCCTCCCGTAAAAGTTGTTGATACGGATTTTGGTCCAGATGGTGGAGAGTTTCATGTCCATCGGGTGCAGGGTGTTCTGCTACTCTTCTCTATAAATGGCCTATGTCCTGCTGGATAAACCTTTGCTGGTTGTGGAACACCCGGGAAACCTTTTCGTTGCCGCTGAAGAGATACTTACCTGTGATGCAGTCGGAAACGGACGGGGGGGAAAGGCGGGTCTACCTGGACATCGAGTTCGGTTACGTCTACGGCACCTGCCGGGCGGTCATGATGCCGATCGAGATCGGTGCGATCGCGCACAACCCGGAAGACGACAGTATCCGCTACATGGCTGAGCGGTTCTGCTACGATATCGATGTCGAGATATGGAAGAAGGTGACCGATGAGTGCGGCAGGACCGTCGGTGTTGCGACGGCTGTGGCGAATATGGGGCGTGGGGAGTACAGGAAACCCTACGATCACTTCTACCGGCTCCCGGGTGACGGGACGCCTGTAGCGAAAACAACGGCGCAGAATGCGTTTACTGATCTCCGCCTCTTTATGGAGTCGATCGTCCCGACCGTGAAAGCCCGGGCGATTGTCGTTTTTGCTGCGGATATGGAGAAACGAGCCTTCCGTTCCGCAGGGTTCTCGCTCGACGGATGCATGCTCGTCGATCTCCAGAGGGATATCCGACGGCATTTCAGGATGAAGCAGGTGCTCTCCCTCGACCGTCTTGCCCGCCTCATCGACTTCTCCACCGATGGTTCCACCATTGCCTCAACGCACTTCAGGTATCCCGTCCCGCAGGAGTACCGCCACCTCCTCGACGCCCACCGCGGCATGGGGGATGCCGCCAGGACGTTCCTGCTCGCACGTGAGTTCCAGGAGAAGCTCCCGCATCTTGAGGAGCGCATTCACGGCCTGATCAGGACATGTGAAGGTGAGAGCTGAGCATGAAGGCTCTGTCAGGCATCGTTCTTCACTGAGATCGCTTTTTTTCGCCCATGCGCTGATTGCCCTGTTGCGGGTTTGCAGACGTCATCCAGTTCCCCACACGTCCCGGTCAGCAGAACATCGACCAGATCGCCGCCGTTGATGCCTCCAGTCCCTGCCGGCACGTGCAGGCAGGCGTTTGCGCGCACCAGCGCCATCTGCGGCCCGGCTCCCCGGGGGATGGGGGTTGCGGTGTATCCGCCGTCTGTCCGTGAGATCGTGAGGAGGACAAACTCATCGTGATCGGGATCCGCTGTGATCGTCCTGGTGAGCCGTGCACGGAGGCGTTCCGCCGGCCCGGGATGGAACCCCCATGCTGCGAGCAGCGGGAGGGCGAGTTCCCGTGCGACCGTCAGGGCAGCTATCGGGTAGCCTGGAAGACCGATGACGGGTTTACCATCGATCCGGCCGATGATCGCCGGCATACCCGGCCTCATCGCGATACCGTGAACGAGCACCTCGCCGAGGCTGCTGATGGTGGCGGCGGTGAAGTCACGCGTGCCCGCCGATGAACCGGCAGAGATCACGAGCAGGTCGTTCTCACGGATGCCCCGCTCGATGGCCTCCCGGAGCAATGCAGGCTCGTCGCGAACGATCGGGTAGCGGATGCAGGTGGCGCCCGTCTCACTGAACAGTGCTGCGGCAACGGCCGTGTTGCTCTCGATCGCTCCTCCTGGCCCGGGATATTCACCTGCCTGGACCAGTTCGCTTCCTGTCGGGATGAGGCCGACCTTCACCGCCCGTACATCCACCATGGTGATCCCGTAGGAGAGGAGCGCCCCTATATCCCAGGGGCGTATCCGGTGGCTGGCCGGGAGGATCAACCCACCCTGCCGGATCTCGGATCCAGCCGGATGGATATGTTCTCCCGGGACTACTGCCGTCTCCGTGCACCAGGCACCATCTTCCTCGACAACGTCTTCGATCATGACGACCGCATCATAACCAGGAGGGATGGCGTTTCCCGTGTTCACCCGGTGGGGGTTCTGGAGCGGGATGGGGTTTCCCTCGTTCGCCCCGAGGGTCTCACTGCTCACGACGGCAAATCCGTCCCGTGCTGAGATCTCCGTTGCTGGAACCGTCAGGAGTGAGTGGATTGGCCCTGCCGTCACTCTTCCTGCTGCTTCGGCAACCTGAAGGCTGATGACCCGGTCAGGATACGGGAAGGCCGAGCGCATCAGCTCCCGGACTTCTCCAAGCGGTCTGGATGCGAGGCAGTGCCTCACCATAGTGATATGCCCATATCATCACCGGCTCCCGGTAGATCGACCGCAGTGAGTAAAAAAATTAGATCTGGGTGTAGAGGTTTGCATACACCGTTTTGCCCTTGGAGACCGGGTGGCGTTCGCCGAGGTCTCCAATGTGGTGGGCGAAGCGCCCCTTCACACCGTCGACCTCCTGCTCCACTTCGCCGACCAGCTTGAATCCCGGGAGCGGGTTCTCGATCTCGCCAAAGACGTAGATGTCGCCTTTCACCATCTGTCCGCCGACACGGCCCTTGGCGTTGCCCTTGACGATGACGGTGCCGCCTTCGCCGTGGGTAGAGATGTGGATATCCGCATCTCCGCCGATGATGATCGTGCCGCCGTTGATGAACGTGCCTGTGTCGTTGCCGGCATCTCCGGCGACCCGGATGACCCCGCCCTGCATGCCGCGCCATTCACCGCGAGGGGATGAGCCCAGATGGTGTCCGGCGTTCCCGTCGACGATCAGCTCGCCGCCTTCCATCCCGATGCCGCAGAACGAGTCGACGTTCCCTTTGACGTGGATCTTTCCGCCTTTCATCCAGCCGCCGATGTACATATCGGCGTTGCCTTCGATGACGATCTCGCCAGCGGTCATCTGCTGCCCGATCCGCTTCACGCGCGTGCAGTCGCCGCGAAGAACGATCTTCGTATCGGCTGCGGTTGCCCCGCCGTTTCCTGCGACTGCGAAGTGCTTTCCGAGCGGGCTCTTCAGCTTGCCCTCCCAGATATCGATGGCGGCGAGCTCGGCTGCCGTCTTGCCCGCAAAGTTGTCCGGAGTGATGTTCTGTCCCTCAAGATAGAGCTCGGGAGGGTTTTCCAGGGTGAGAGTTACTGTCTTCATGTTTCCAATCACCTTACTGTGTCGTATCGACCTCGATCACCCGTGGGTTGTGGAGGTGCTCATCGAAGAGCTGGTAGTTCTCGACTCCCACACTGTAGTGCCGGAGGAAGTGCTCGTAGATGTCTCTCTGCACCTGTGCGTTCTCCGGGACCTTGACGTCGACCCAGACCGTCCGCTTCGGTGGTTCTGCGACGATCTCGCCACCCTTGACGGCCACGATGCCATCCTTGACAAGGTAGGCGCACCGCGAGAAGGCGCTCTCGATCATGTCGGGGTTCGAGGGCATATTCTCGGGGTTGAGGGCGTATATGGCAACATTGCCGTCCATGCCGGGAGCAAGCCCGCCGTAGGTGTTGCTGATGCCGAGTGCCTTTGCAGGTCCCGCCCGGGTCATCTGCGCAATCTCATACAGCGTGAGTTCGCGGTCGATGCTGTCGATGGTGGTCGACTCGATCGTCCGGTTGAGCCACTTGAACGTCTTCATCGTCTCGTCACGCGCAGCCCTGCTCATGAGCCACTTGATGACCCGCGGGTAGCGTGTGAACGGTCCGGCGTTCGGGTGGTCGGTGGTGATGAACGTCCGCATCAGGTCATTGGAGTAGAGTGCGATCTCAAGACCGATTGCCCACTGGATGGTGGAGACCTTGACGTTCGGGCTGTAGACATAGGGGACGACACCCGCAGCGGTCTCGAGCGCGACGTCGGTGTTTACCCACTTCAGGTTGTTGAGGCTCTGGAGGTGGTGCTCGAACGGCCCGTCTGCGGTCATGGTCGTGGTCTCGTCGAGCGTCACCTGGCCCATATCGACGGTGATATTGTCGTGCGAGTTCACGTAGTCCATGATCGTTTTGGCCTGGGAGTCGATGTTCTTCCAGGAGTCGCCGCCGTAGGAGGAGAACTGGACATGCGTGATGTGCATGACCTGGTCCCGGCCGAAGTTGTTCTTCGGGGTGTAGCCCTCGGCGAGTCTGAGAGAGTCGAGGGTATCGGTGTAGTTGCCCGGGTTTCCGAGGTTGTTGCAGTGCAGGTGCACCGAGTGGGGAAGACCCAGGAACTCGTTTGTCTCGATGAGGCCCGTAATGATCTTTGCCGGGGTGATATCGAAGTAGGGAACCGGATCGTGGATATTGTCACAGTTCAGCCCCCATCCCCAGGCTTCCGTGCCACCGGGGTTGACGACCTTGATGGCAAACCCGCGGGTTGCCCGGAGAAGCCAGGCGGTGTACGCGGCGTTGTTCTCGATCTCGTTGTTTTTGAGGTATTCGAGGGTGAACCAGTTGTTCCCGAAGACCGGCATCGCGGCGTTGTCGATGATCGGGGTATCACGGATCTCTTCGTGGACATGCGGGGAGTGGAGCGGGGGCATCGCTGCTTCGTTGACGAAGGAGTAGCCCATCCGGGCGTAGTCATAGCCGGTCTTGAACGTGGAGGGGACAGAGAAGCCCATCTCCATGCGGTTGCATGTCTTGAAGGGGCTCTTGAAGAGTTTGTCCTCTGGCCGGAAGAGCCGGCCGACGTTCACCTTCGGCCCGACGACGTGGGAGTGAACATCCACACCGCCTGCCATGACGGTCATGCCCGCTGCATCGATGACGCTCGGGCTTGAGAGGGTGTTCGTCTCGACGATCTTGCCGTCCTTGATTGCGATATCCATCCGGTCGCCTTTGATCCCCTGCAGGGGATCAAAGACGAATCCGTTCTTGATCAGTAGTTCACTCATGGTTCACTCCCCCGCCCGGACGCCCTCAGGCGTGGTTTTTGCAGGTGTTTTTGCAGCGTCTTCCGCTTCCAGTTCGCAGAGCCTCTGGTAGATCCGCTCGAAGAGCTCCTCATCGTTCAGGACGCCGTCCGGCGCGTCGATGACCTTGCGGTACTGGATCGGGACGTTGTCCATACGATAGACGATCCCTGGAACCTCGACACCGACGATACCCACCGGGATGTGGAGATCCGATATCTCGGTCGCCATGGTGGGGTGGGGGTCGATGGTGATCCAGGGGTGCTTCCTGAGGTGTTTGACAGGTTCGATCGGGAAGTGAGCAGCGGCATCTGTTCCTATGTTGATGAAGGCATCCACCTCGTCCCGCATGGCAAGGTCGACGGAGCTCGTCTCGCCCGGGTTCATGTGCGCGATATCGCGTTTGGTCAGGTCGAGACAGTAGGGGAACCCGTACTGCCATGACCAGACTGCACCGGGACCGGTGATGTTGTAGTGGCCCCGCATCGCCATGATCGTCCACTTGGTGAAGTCGTTCAGGTCACGGGTCAGGCTGATGGCGATATCCACGTTGTGGTTCCGACCATCGGAGTGGCAGAGGCCCATACCGTAGAAGATAGTGCCGAACCGTGCTTTCTTCAGGATCTCGACGGCTTCGACGATCTTCTCCTTCTTGACGCCGGCAACCTCATCGGGGATGTCGTGTCCACGAAGGACGGTGCGGAACGCATCGAAGAGGTCGTAGTCGTGTCCCTGCTTCACCTGCAGGTGAATATCGGCCACCTGGGCGGTGTCGGTGTGGCGTGGGTCGATGACGATGATCTTGCGGCCTTTGTGGCCTTTGCCGGTGAAGAAACCGCGGGGGAAGATCGAGTAGCGGGACATGTGCCGCGGGTGGGCATGAGCCGGGTTTGCGCCCCAGTAAACGATGACGTCAGCCCGGTTCTTCGTCTCACCGAGGGTGCAGCTCGGGTAGCCGTTGTCGAATATGGCAAGGAACGATGACCCGTGGCAGATGGATGCGCAGTTGTCGATCACAGCTCCTGCTTTTTCTGCGACCTTGGCCGCGGCGGCCATGCCTTCACAGTTGGTCGAACCAAACCCGTAGATCAGGGGCTTCTTTGCTTTTTGGAGCACTTTTGCCGTATAGTCGATCGCCTCATCGTAGGAGATCTCCTTGTAGGTGCCGTCCGGCTGGCGGAGACGGGGCAGTGCATGCCGGTCTTCCATGGCACGGTGGAAGACCGTGCTGCCGATGATACAGGCGTTCTCAACCTCAAGGATCTTTTTTCCGTCGTCGGAGACGGTGACGACAAGGTCGTCACAGCAGACGCCGCAGAATGGGCATCCGACATTCTCAATCTTTTTTGCCATTACTGATCACCTTTCCACATCCCGACTGCGCGCTGAACAAGCTCAAGCGTGCTCTTGCGCCTCTCACCTACGGGAGCGGGTTCTACTGTAACCGGGAATCCACTGTACTGGGGCTCTCCTGTTGCCTGGGTCCTTGCCGGGACAATCTGGTTTGCATAGACACCCTGCGGGATGAATGCAAGGCCGGGGTAGAGCGCCTGGCGCCCCTTGACGGCCTTGACAATCACATCTCCACATTCACTCGTCACCCTGACGAGCTGGTTCGGGACCAGGCCAAGCGCCTTGACGTCGTCGTCGTGCATCTCAATGATGGAGCAGGCCTCGAAGTAATCCGGGGTCATTTTGCCCTTTACTATACCAACGCCTTCTTCTACAGAGCGCTGGGTGATCATGTTCAACGTAATCTTCTTCGCCATGGTTTTGCCTCTACGTGATTGACGGGACCGCCCCTCCTGACAATCAAGAGGGGCAGCCCGGGTGAGTGGTGCTCTGAAGAAACCCCGCCGGGTCTTTCACTGTGCTGCGAGCGTAGCCACCAGATCTGTAATCCGGATTGGTGGAGCACTGCCAATGACTGCGGGATACGCAGGGAGGGGCCGCCAACCTGAGGTGGACTGAAGCTCTCCAGGCGGAGCACCGGACGGATCGTTTTAACATAACTTGTAATGTTTTGTATTTAACCATTCCGAATATGTAACCAACTAAATGTAATGGACTTTACATCTGAGTATCTGTGTGGCATTGTTATTTACCGATCCTGGAGATTGGGGCTATCAGGAACATTTCTCCTGGAATTCAGTGGTTTCACGATCTCTTTCCGGGTTGCGCTGGATTGTGATCCTGCCCGGCATGCCCGATATGCGGTGTGAGGCGTATCCTCCCCTGATCCTGGTCGGACCCTACAGGGGGTGCGGGGCGCAGGTTCTGGTGGCCGGTGATCTGGATTTTTTTGTTCCTGTATCCCCTTATCCTCTGCTCCCCGGGAGGTGGGATCACAAACGCTCCTCGCAAACTCCCGCAACAGCGCGTGAGGGAGCAGTACATGGGTGTGAATCCCCTCTATGTGCAGGGCAGGGTCACGAAGGGTGCCTGCGCATTCATCCGACATCCTTCGCATCCGCTGTGGTACTGCGCGGATTTGGGTATCCGGGCACCCGGATGGGTTCTATGCGGGGTATGCTGCCCTCTCTCCTGATCTCTGCCGGTCTCATAGTTACGGTGCCGCACGATGCAGCATTGTGCGGTCTCTGTTGCCGGGGCAGGGCGGTTGGTGTGTTCAGTCAGGCCAGGTTCACGATATATCCAGTTGAAATTTGAAAAGAGGGTTTTTCATTTTATATTTCGGGAAATGCAGGCCATTTGGATAATTTTTATATATCTTCGAGGTCTAACCTTTAGATTCAAGTACTAATTCTGTGAAGTTTTTAAAATAATTTTACAATGTGCTAATATTATGATTTACTTTATTATTTAATATACGTTGCCTTCTCGTATACATTCCTGGAGGGTGTCCTGGTGGATAATCAGGCGAAACTCTTTTTTAGTATCCCATTCAACTATTAGAACCTAAAATACCCTGTTTTTAGAACATTTGATTCAGAATATAGTGAATATAAATATCATAATATAGAAAAAAACTCCATCCAATTTCGCAAATTTTATTAATGACTCTCCTTCTACTCTTATAGTCCCTTTTGGGACGTGCAGTAGCGGCCTTCAGGGATCAGGAGCTGATGTCAGCTCTGTGGTCTCCTGCATGAACGGAATGTATTGAACAAGGGTAAAAGGATGAAATACTATGGCTAAATACACGGAAACAATCGATCTCTATTCTGATGACGGGAAGCTGCTCAAGAGCGGCGTCACCCTCGACAGAATCAGCCCGCTGGTTAAC
>JAAZGM010000260.1 GCA_012511245.1 Methanomicrobiales archaeon
ATCACCATCACCGGGCAGAACGGCGGCTCGGTCACCATCGACATCGTCGATACCCCCGGCGTGACGACCAAGATCGACTACAACGAGTTCGTCGAGTACGGTATCGAGAAGGAGGAGGCGGTCAAGCGGGCCCGGGAGGCGACCGAGGGCGTTGCCGAGGCGATGCACTGGCTCCGCGAGGATATCGACGGCGTCATCTACATGCTCGATTCGACGCAGGACCCGTTCCAGCAGGTGAACATCATGCTCATCGGGATCATCGAGAGCCGGAAACTCCCGGTCGTGATCGTCGCGAACAAGAACGATCTCCCTGATGCGTCCGCCGCGCGGATCAAGAGTGCGTTCCCCCAGCACCCGGTTATCTCCATATCGGGTCTTGAAGGGAACAACGTGGATGAGTTGTACGAGAAGATGACGACATATTTCGGGTGATGGAGATGATACAGGGTGTACAAATCGATCTGATCTCTGCGGAACGTCTCGATCGCCTCACGTCGATGGAGAAGATCCGCCTGATCCTCGATGACGTTATGGAAGGAAACATCGTTATCCTGGAGAAGGGCCTTGCGCCGGAGGAGCAGAGTAAGCTCATCGAGATCACGATGCGGGAGATCGCGCCGGACGGGTTCTCCGGGATCGAGATGGAGACCTATCCGATCAAGGATGCCCAGGGCGGGTTCCTGTCGAAACTTCTTGGCGGGAAACGCTCCGAGTCCCGTTTGACCGTGATCGGGCCGGCGAACCAGCTCAAGACACTCAAGAAGGAGAAGGATCTCATCAGTGCATGGGTCTCCTCGTCGAGATGAACGGACAGCGGGGGTGAAGGGATGCCTCACAAGTGCACACAATGCGGCAGGGAGTTCGAAGACGGTTCGACGAAGATACTGAAAGGATGCCCGAGTTGCGGCGGGAAGAAGTTTCTCTACATCCGTGAGGCCGAACGGCACGATGACGTTCTGAAGGAGAAGACCATCGACGAGATCGCCCAGGAGACGGGCGAGGAAGTGCTCGAGGTCAAGCCGGATCTCCGGAAAAAAGAGGAGATCGAGGTCTTCGAGCGTATCGAGAGCATCCGCATCCTCGGCCCGGGTTCGTACGAACTGAACATCGATAAACTGGCCCGGTCGGACGAGGTCGTCGTCGGACTGGAAAAAGAAGGTAAATACGTTGTGGATATCCTCTCCATGGCCAGGAAGAAGAAGTGATACGGCACCCGCCGCTTTAAATAGGGAGGCGGACGCTGCTCCGGTAGCATCTCGCCCCCAACCGAAATTATAAATATTCTCAGAACCCTTTTGAGTTACAATACGTAATCCGACACTCAATGACGCATGTCGGAGCGACGGTTTCCTGCATGAGAACATGAAACTCTCATGAACCTTTGCGTAGATCGGATTTCATTCACGATCTCTGCTCTCGTGCACCTGTCCCCGGCAGTTAGCGGATTGTTTCCTGCACTGGAGAGTGTCGGCCAGGAGGTACTCCATGAACACGACATACGATATCCAGAATACGATCGGGGAGGAGACCGTAAACCCGATCTACCTCTCGTCGCTCGATTCGGTTCCCGGTCTCGGTCCGGAGGAGCGCGCCCGCCTTGCGGAGGTGACCGACCTCTTTGCGTTCCGTGCGAACGACTATTACCTCTCGCTGATCGACTGGGACGATCCGGCCGACCCTATCCGTCGGTTGATCGTGCCGACCGTCGAGGAGCTTGAGCCCTGGGGGGAGCTTGACCCGTCCTCAGAGCGCCGGTATACCCGGGCTCCGGGGCTGCAGCATAAATACCGTGAGACCGCCCTCCTGCTCGTGAGCGAGGTCTGCGGCGGCCTCTGCCGCTACTGTTTCCGCAAGCGCCTCTTCATCGAGGAGGCGCATGAGGTGAATAACGAGATCTCCGCGGGGCTTGCCTACATCCGGGACCATCCGGAGATCACGAACGTCCTCCTTACGGGGGGCGATCCCCTCTTCCTCGATACCGGCCGGCTGCTCGATATCGTTCGGCAGATCCGCGAGATCGATCATGTCGGGATCATCCGGATCGGCACGAAGATGCCGGCATACAATCCGTTCCGGATCATCAACGATCCGATGCTGCTGGACATGATCCGGGGCTACAGCATGGACGAGAAGCGTATCTACATCATGGCGCAGTTCAACCACCCGAGGGAACTGACCGATGC
>JAAZGM010000261.1 GCA_012511245.1 Methanomicrobiales archaeon
CTCCGTCGTATGCCGCTACCAGCATGATCACCTTCACCCTGCCGTTGAACAGCTGAGTGCCGGCCGTCTGCACGCGCGCTGTGACGCTCGATGAGTTGACGTCAGCGCTCACGTCATACCACATCAGACAGTCACTTACCACCCGGTTGCAGTGGCCGTTTATCCGGATCGTCCCATCCTCGCCCTCCGGAAAGGTGTAGGTAGTGTTCACGATCTCGGTGCCAGGTGTCTCGTATCCCGACCCGCTGTCGAACTCCACGGTCATATTCAGGGGGTAATTCAACCGCATGCTCCCGGTCATCTTGCCGGAACATCGCATCGTGGACATATTGCCCGAAAGATCACACCGTTGCCGCACGGAGCCTTCACGATCAAGCGGCGTGCAGGTGAATCCTGTGCCGGTTTGCCCCAAAAACCGGGGATCGCGGGGATCTCTCAGTCCGCCGCGAAATTTGCATAGCACCCGGTGGTCGAATACGGGGCGACTATCACGTCCTCGAACGTCTTCGACCCGCTCTTCCCCACCACTTTCACCGAATAACTGCCGATATCGAGGTAATGGAAGGTGTGGGGCGTCACCTCGCCGGTGTCCCGGCCGAAGAGGTATATCCTGGCGGCTGCCGGCGTACTCGAGACCTCAAGCGACCCCCATGCATAGGGGTCAAGAATGAACTTTACCGTGCCGTCCTTGCTGTGATCCATCAGAAAAACTTCCCGTTCCGTCGGGATATATCCAGGTTTTGAGACCCCTATCAGGTGCTTTCCTTCCGATATGTTGTTGATAACATACGGCGTGGAGAACTTTGTCAGGAACCCGTCGATCGATATCGTCGCCCCCGACGGCACCGATGTCACGGAGAGGTTGCAGGGCGCGTCGGAGAACGCAACCTTCACGGTATCGTTCGACTGGGCGGCAGTGGATATCTTGTGCATCCGGTAACTCTCACCATCATAGACGGTGATATAACTCCCTCCGAACCCCCTGACCTCGACCGTCTTCGGGAACCGGTCGCCCAGGTACCTGCCGTTGATCGAGAACGGTTTCTGCGCATACTCCTCCGATTCGAACGTGATCGAACGCGTCAACTCTACGGTGCCGCTGGAGAACATCACCCGGACCACAGCGTTTCTCTCAATCCAGACTCGTTCCCTATCAGAACTAAACGCGGTCGTTTCTTTCTTCACCTTGATGGTGTGCAGCCCCTCCTTCAGCCCGTAGATGATCTCGGGTGTCTTTCGGTTCACCTTACGACCATCGACGTAGATATCTGCCCCTTCCGGAAACGAATCGACGTAGACGCCGCCGTAGTGGTTCTGCTCCCAGGTGCGGAGCAGGCCGGGGGAGGCACCCCCCGGAACCTCAACAACGACCTCGTCGTCGCGTTCGAGCAGGATCTCCCGCTCCACCGGCCCGGCGCCTTCCATGCGCACCCGAACCATATGGATGCCGCCGGAAAGCGCCTCGAAGGTGGCCGGGGTCGTCCTGCCAGTGTACTCCCCGTCGAGATCGATAAGCGCACCCGGCGGATCGGAGAGCACCGAGAGATCGAACCGCATCGCGGTGATATCGATGGCAGCCGGCGGCGTCGTGGGTTCTGGCAGGATCAACCCGGGATCGGGCGTGGGTTCCGCCGCCGGTGCCAGTCCCGGCTCCTCCCCGGTGGAGGTGAAACCGAAGAGCCCGAAAAATGTCTGAACGGCACCGAACAGCAGGCCGAGCAGGCCGCCTGGGGCGGATTCGCCGGTCTCACCGTACCGGACCGCGTAGATGCCACCCTGCCGGATCGTTGTCGAGACACTGCCCGCCACATCGTTCTTCGTCTCCAGCGGCCGCCAGGTGTCGGAAGAGCGGTC
>JAAZGM010000262.1 GCA_012511245.1 Methanomicrobiales archaeon
TCCTGTATCAGGCCGCCCCCTCCACAACCGCGATCTCCTCCTCCGTCAGCCCGTACAACTCATACACCAGCCGATCGATCCGCCGGTCGGTTGCGTCGATCATCCCGGCGAGCACTTCCTTCTCGTGCGCGGTCTTCGCCGCCGCGAGGCGCTTGGAGAGGTCGAGCATCTGCTCGACGAGGGCGACCATGCGGTCGTGGCGGGCGACGTCGGCGGGGTCGGAGGGATTGATGGTGCGGATGGGAAGTTTTTCTAGATATTGTGTCCAAAAACGTACGTAACCCCCACGGAGAGACGTACTTATCGACTTCAAGTAGGTGAAAAGAAGGGATGAGTTAAGAATTCCCAAGATGTAACTCGCTTTCAGAAGGCTTTCATTCTTAAGGATGATACCATATCCTGTTTTAAAGAAATGGTCATCACAGTCAAGCGTAAATGACGCTTCATTGTTGAAATCCGGTGCGATGATCTTTGATATGCTGAAGAGTGACATACTTTTTGGGTAGCCGAACGCATACCAATTGTCACCTTTAAATCTGCCTCGCTCTCTCTTGGTTAGCAATGCCTTGTTTTGCCTCAAATATTCTAATGCTAGGGGATACTCCCTTTGCATCTCTTCGAGAGAATAGAGACGATAATTATCATCGTTAATTTCATAGGGGCAGATCAGTCTAAGGTTCGAGTTTAGATGTTTATAGCGCCGGATTTGTTTTCCTTTAAGATATGACTTGGTGATTGTTTCCTCAATAACCACTACACTCTTAAGAGATTTTGAAAAACCTTTCAACAATCCATTTTCAATGTGGCAATCTTCTAAGACGAAAACATTTTCTGCGCTTGTTTGAGTTCCAACAAAAATTTGAGAGATATCTCCGAGTGTTTCAGGGAAACCGCTCAATTTTTTCAAGACGGCGGAGTCAGCTCCGATGTTAAAACTCCAGACGTCATTCGATAATTCCACTGCTGGAAGCATCTTGCAATCTGTTTCTTCATCTTTCCGCCATAGATCAACATCATCAATTTTTGCTACGTAGTAGGATTCGGTTTTCCTGTTATTCAGGAATAATAAACAAGTGTATGTTGTAGCGCGTTCAAAGATCTGGTTTTCTCCAAAATGAACTATTCCGGAAAGATGTTTGCCTTCGGCGATGATTCCTCTCAGTGCCTCCCCATAACTTGCTGTGAAGAACTTATGTGGTAAAATGAAGCCTAAGCGCCCATTAGTATTTAACAGTTGCAATCCTTTTTCGACGAATACGACATATAAATCATAATTTCCTTTGCTTGCAGAGAGATAGGACTTCTTGTAAATTTCGACCTCTACCGGTGCCCACTCCTTCATCGCCTGAATCCGCACATACGGCGGGTTCCCGATCACCGCGTCGAACCCGCCCGCCTGCATGATGGCGGGAAACGCCCGGTCCCAGTCGAACGCATTGATCCGGAAGATCGTCTCCTCGTCGTCGAGGGTCACCTGCACATCGTTGTAGATCTCCGGGCCGATGAGCGAGTTTCCGCACTTGATGTTCTCGTGCAGCGAGGGGAGCACCCGCTCGCCCGTGATCGTCAGTTGCTTACCTATCCGCTCTGACTTCTCGCCCTCCAGCACTTTTAAGAGCAGCGAGAGTTTCGTCACCTCCACAGCCTGTGGGTCGATATCCACGCCGTAGATGTTGTTCAGGAGGATCCGCTTCTTCTCCTCCGTCGTCAGTCGCCAGTCGGTATCGGTCACCTGGTAGATCGGGAGGAAGTACTCGTTCCCATTCCCCCTCTTCTTCCTGCCCCGACCGCTCTTCGCCGGTGCAGGCTTCACCGGCAGGAGTGCCAGCACCGCCGGATCGGTCATCTTCGCCCCGCCCGCGAGCAGCGGGACGAGGTTGTCCATATACCACTCAAGGTGCCAGTCAAGGAGATACTGGTAGGCGCCGAGGAGGAATGACCCCGAGCCGCAGGCCGGATCAAGGATGTGAATATCGGCAACCGCCTTCGGGTCCTCCCCCGAAAGAAGGTTCCCGACGGTCTGCTTCACGATGTACTCCACGATATACGTCGGCGTGTAGAAGACCCCGCCCGCCTTCTTCACCTCCGGCTTCTCCTCGACCTTCGCCTGGTGCCCCGGTGTCAGGCGGATGACCTTTCCCAGAAACTGCTCGTAGACCTGCCCGAGGACATCCGCCGGGAAGACCGAGAACTCATACGGTGAATCCGGATAGTAGAGGTTGCTGACGATCTGCTTGAGAGTCTTATCATCGATCGAGAGTGAGAGCGTCAGGGTGTCCGGGTCTTCCCGTCCGGGCTCTGCCGCGAAGTGGAACAGCCCTGAGTTGTACCGGTCGTCCGCATACCGGAAAAGCCCCTTCAACTGCTCGTATATATCCTTCCCGGCGGCAATCCGCTTCAACTGACCGTACTCCTCGATCCCGCGATCCTCGCAGATCCGCAGAAAGATGATCCGGTCGATCGTCTTCTGCACCGCCGCGTTCAGTTCCCGGATCGAGAGATCCCTGTTCCGGAGAGCGATGTTCTTTGCAAGGATCTCCCGCCATCCCTCGATCTCCGCGAGGAACGCGTCGTCGATGCCAGCGGTGCCCTTCCCGCCCTTCTTCTGCCTCAAGCTCTCGACGTAATCGTCATACCCGCCTGTCAGGATACCGTGTTTGGAGAAGATCGCCGCGATCTCATCCCACTTCTCGACATAGTCGGTGTAGCGGTAGTAGCCGATCCTTCTCGTCGATGCCTTATCCTTCAGCGAAGGTTTCGCCGTACAGTCGTAGACGATGAGCTCCTCGAAGTCCGTGAGCAGGCTCACCGGCAGCTTTGCGCTCCAGGCATACCGGCGGACCTGATAAGCGGGCTCCGGACTCTCCTTGAGGTTCACAGAGGGCTTCTTCGCCTCGACGAAGAACTTCCGCATCCCGCCGATCCTAAACGAGTAATCCGGCGCCCGGGTGGACGTCTCCACCCTGACAGTATCCTCGTGGATCACGTCCTTGTAGCGCTCATCGAGCCCCGAGCGGTTGTTCACGTCCCAGCCGAGCGCCTCGAAGAAGGGGTCGATGAACTCCTTTCTGACCTGGAACTCGTTGTAGGACGGTGAAGTGTACTTTGCATAGTACTGGTCGAACCGTTTGACCAGATCGACTATTTCGGGTGGAGCGGGCATGGCGATCAATGGAATATAGAAAAGAGCCCATCAAAAGTGTTTGCATTTACTCTCGCAGATTAACAGAGCAAGATATGGAATCCGCTATCAGTCCCGGATCACCGCCGATCACTCACAGGCCTATACGTCGGCGCCCATCCGATCGCCCAGATACCGGACATCATAAAGACAGGTCTCTGAAAGAATGAGATCTCGGTTGGCGACTATGTGGCGGTAATCTCCGGTGTAGAGGACCATGCCGTCGATTGCTACGGCGACGTGGTGGGCATCGAGGAGCACCTCGCAGTCGTCGTAGTCCTCGATGACCGCGCTGAACCGGTCCCAGATCTCGCGGTAGGGTTCCGCTCGCCTGTGGAGCGCCAGCGCCTTCCGGTCTTCGAGAACACAGCGCCGCTGCCGGCAGAGTCCTTCATACTGCTCCTTCACCACGAGAAGCGTCTTCAGAACCGCTTCAGGCTGCTCGCGGCAGAGTCCGGCAACACCCCGGAGAAGCGGGACGATTCGCCATTCGCGCCCCTCGGCCTCGGCGAGGAGGGACTCCGCCGACCCGGCCCGCTTCAAGTGCGCAGCCGCCCGCCGGAACTCGCGGACGAGACTCTGCTGGATGGTGTGGCACCTTCCCCCCGTTCCGTCCCCAAAACACTCGGCCCAGACCCCTGTGCTGGAGTGGTTCGGTTCCGGGTCATCAAAGACATCCGCGGCCTCGGTGCCCCCGGTGTCGGCGACGTGAAAACAGTACCCGATGAGGACGTTGCTGTCGAGGAAATAGGGCAGGTTACCTCCTCCCTGCCGGAGACTCACTGTACGCGAGATCGCGAGAGATGCGCATCGTCATATCGACGAGCGCCGAGACCTCGCCGCCGGAGTCCGGGGGGTGCAAGGGCAGGTTGTCGCGCAGGATCGCATCCCACCCGGCGTTGAAGCGCCGCTCCGTGACATCACAGAACTCCTGCACCTGCTCCTCTCTCAAAACAGCCGGAACCATATGCGTCGCAATGACGTGCGAGATGAAGCAGAGGGAATCGCAGGCTTCTTTCGCGAGATCGGGGGCATGTGAAGGGTTGTGGCGAAGCATCGTGCGATATGCATCGTCCCACGCCAGGTACGCGTCGTAGAATACCTCAAGTGCAGGCAGGGGGTACGCCGCGATGAAACTGTCCAGAATCTCCTCGATAGCGGCGATCCGCTCTGCATTCAGGGGATGGAGCGCAGTGCTAACCTCAGTCGAGAGCGGGAGGATGCCTGTGCAGAACATGCGCTCAAAGCCGTCGACGTGCAGGCCGGACTGTTCCAGATACATTCTCTCGCGGCGGTTTATTTCAGGGCAGCGATAATCGCTTGCGCCTCTGTTATCGAACTACAGGCGCACTGTGATAGATTAGCTATCTCCTGAAAGGGTTCGTTATAATCGCAGTCAATACGCCATTGGTGAAGGCGGTTGAGGCGCCGGTAGATTTCGGTCTCTTTTTTGTCTTTATACCAGAACCTCACCTTCGCGTGATCGGTCCCGTTATTGTTAGGTATATATCCTCCCGTATCCTTCGCATAATTCAGGGCGTGGCGGTAAGCCCCGTAGTACGCCCTGCTCACAGAACAGCGATATGCAGCCTCCTGTGGGACTCGGTTGGCATCACCCTGCTCCTTGAGATGTTCAGCGATTTCAACGAACTGCGACCAGGAAAAATACATGGTTACGTGGAAGGAGGTTTATAGTCAGTGGTCAGGAGGAGCCAGCCGGACAGATCCATGAGCGCAGGCTCGTACCTGTTGCAGATCCTGTCCATTCTAGTGATGATGTCATCTTCATATCTCTCCTGCCTGACATAGAGAGTCAGGTATCGGTCGTTGCTTTCAGGATCATGGAAGACATCGAGAGCAATCTGAGAGGTGCTGCCGAACTCCTCTGCGGTCATTGAGCAGGCATGCATAACAACATCATAGAGGCCAGGATTCTGGATGAGATAGTCGACCACATCTCCAGGATGGGGAAATACAAACCCGAGATAGTCCCGTAGCCCAAGAAGTGATGCTTCTATCGCGGGGTATAGGCTGATGCTGTCCCGCCAGTTTTCATTCAGAGCGATCTTTTCCGCAACAAATTCGCAATATTCCAGACTTATCCCGCTGAACAGTTCAGTGATACGGTTGGCAAATGCGTCTACTGATGAAGGGTATACAATGGCTTCGTCGAAATAGGAGTTGAAGTAGCACCTCTTCTGGGGTATCTCAAACGGGTTGCTGAAGACACTATATTCCATGCTGCTCCTCCTGATTGAATATTTCTTCTAACTGTTCTGTGACGCAACCTTTGAAGAGAGACTTTGCCACAGTATGCGCCTCCTCCACCCACGTAAGTGCATCTTCGGGCTTCACCGTGTTCTTCTTTGCAAGGAAGTAATCTGTCGTAAGCAGGTATGCCGAGGAGTTCTGCTTCTCCGACATTGCTCGCGTTAGTTTCAGTCGGCAGATATCCCTGTTCTCGTTGTAGGGGAAGTCGCAACCGACCATGAAATTCATGGTGTTCTGAGGAAGTTCATCTCCCCGATAAGGATAGAACATAAAGTAATCCTTGAGTTTGATGTTCTTCCCGGGGATTTCAATTTTATTGACATAGAGTAGGCCGATACGATCAAGCCTTTTGGCGCCGGTGAGGGAGACGACGGTCTCGTAGGCCTGGCGAATCACTGCCCTGAAACCATCCCAGGAGGGGTAAGGTCTGATACAGTTAATAGAGAGTCGACGTGGACTGAACTGGACGAGCATCCTTCGATCTTCTGCCAGGAAGATCTGTATGTCGATCGTTTCAAGACTGTGCTCTTCGATACCTGTAGGATTTGTCTTGATCTGGAGAGCTTGTTTCTTTTTTGACTCCCGGATCGGAAGCTGGTTCTTGACACTCCCGTAGAAGCGTTCAGGGAGATCCTGTTCCCATGGCGTGTCCGGAGAAAACCAGAACTCACATACTGCTTCGACGATAGGTGAGTCCCGATATCTGCTCATGCCGTTTCGCGCTCCTTAATACAGTGGTCAGGAAGACGGTAATAGATTACTCTTTCCAGTCTAGGTATCCAGTAGCATAATGTATATAGATACCGATAAGCCTTGTTCCCCTCCCTGATACACAAGCCCCGTTCTTTAAAGAGCGGGTACAAACAGGCGACACCCGGCTCACCGCCGAACAACCCGGTGTTCGGCGGTCACTTCCCCGACCTCTGCAAACATCGCGGCGATCGGGCAGAACCACTTTATCGTCTGATCGATAATCCTCGCGATCAGTTCGTCATCCAGGTCGGCACGGAGGGTGATCGTCAGGTGGACGCGATCGAAGAGCGCCGGCATCGTCTCTCTCCGCGTCGCGTGGATCGCGATGTGGAGAGAGCCAGAAGGATCTTGATACCAACGCATCCCCGAGCGAGGCGATGAGGTAGTCGATGGGATTGGGCGTCTGCCCGCCCCCGCCCAGGTGGCGGTGCGCCTCCATCCGAATGCTCTCCCCGGACAGGAGGGCGGCAGAGAACCGCATTCCTCCGTCGTGCGACACCATCATATCGACCGGCTTGAACTCCATCCGGGACCTGTCCCAGGGGATCTCAGTCTCCA
>JAAZGM010000263.1 GCA_012511245.1 Methanomicrobiales archaeon
GCCAGTGGCCGTGATATGCCGAGCTCTTCGGCGATCTCGCGGGCGTACTTCTCATCGTCCGCGATTGCCCAGAACACGGCAAGTCGCTGTTCGTTCCCGAGCAGGGAGAGCAAACGTGCCAGTTCGGAGACGGTGCTGAAAGATACTGTCAACACATGTTAATAATTTTTTACACATATGAATATTGCGATACCGCGTCCCGTACACCACCGGGAGCCCCCATCGCTCCATCATGCAGG
Source organism: Methanomicrobiales archaeon (assembly GCA_012511245.1). Lineage (GTDB taxonomy): Archaea > Halobacteriota > Methanomicrobia > Methanomicrobiales > Methanoculleaceae > Methanoculleus. The sequence continues at coordinate 240 of JAAZGM010000263.1, forward strand.
GCAAAAGGCGGTTAATCGAACATATCAGGGATCGGACACTAAACAGAGGTCGGGACAGGAAGATATGCCGTCCAGATTCACCGCTCGACAGGCTCTTACCTCTGGTTCGCTGCGTCCCTCCCCTCAAACTTAATCAACGCCGGTGACGCCCGCCTCCCGACCAGCACCAGGGCGTCAGATATTCTATCGGTGATCGTAAGGGCGCCGCTGGTCATCTCCCGGTACTCCCGCAGGAGATAGGCGGCATGGTTATGGTATGTCCGGTCCCGCGTGATGAAGAACAGGTCTTCTTCAAGGTTTGAGAGCAGCACCTCCCAGACGAGTTCGTCGCCGATGGTATCCATACCCGTGCTTTTTGGGGGGTTACCGAGAAGCTTGCGACGGTGAGCCCGCGTGATGAGTTCATCGGTTCGCCGAAAGACCCGCACGGAAGGGTTACCGACAAGGGTGGTGAACGCCAGGGCGACCGGATCGGTGGCGGGATCTCTGATCATGCTCTCGATATCACCGCAGAACACCTCGATAACCCTATCATACTCTTCAGCAGAGTGCTGCAGCGATGCAGCGTTCTGAGTATCACGGATGATGGAAGGCAGGCGGATCTCGCCTGCTTCACGCTTTCGCACATCGTCTGCGATCCGGTCGAGAGCACGCCATCGGTTGCGGAGAAACTCGTCGATGATGATATCGGGGAAGACGAGGTGTTTCGCCAGCGCACTGAGATCAGTAGCAATCGCTTCCAGGTCTTCGTTGGACTCATAGAGCTCAAGGAAGAGGTTCGTATCAACGCATACGGCAGTCATACCATCGCCGGGTGATGCTGCACAATGGGATAATAACTTCCGGAGTTGCCGCCCTGCCGGGTGGCCCCTCCACCGGATAACTATCGATATCCCCTGAATGCCAGCAAACTTCCGACGCCAGACTGGACATCCTTTAAGTGGGATGCAGTCAGGGTTGTATCATCATGAGAGCGCCCTGCACTCGAACAGCTCCAGAAGGAGGCGGACCGTGACGGAGCGTAAGGAGAGCCTCTCCTGCCCACATTGCCGGGCCGGGATGCCTCCGGATCAGGGGCACGTCGCCGATCGCCGGGAGATTGTAATCTTTGTTCTCGCAGGTATCCTCCTCTTCGCAGGGGTGGTCCTCGAGTACTTCACCGCATACCCCCTCATCGGGACAATCCTGCTCCTTGCCACCGCGGTTATATCCGGCTACGACGTCCTGAGAGCTGGACTCTTCGCCCTCATCCGGCTCCGGTTCAGCATCGCCGTGCTCATCACGATCGCGGCGGCAGGGGCATTCCTGATCGGGAACCCCGCTGAAGGAGCGACCGTGCTCTACCTCTACGCCATCGCCGAGTACCTTGAGGATTACGCGGCCGGGAGAGCCGAACGCTCGATAGCCTCGCTCCTCGACCTCACGCCGCAGACAGCACGGGTCAGGCGGGGCGACGGCGAGACGGTCGTCCCGGTCGACGATGTCGGCGTCGGGGAGATCGTTATCGTGAGGCCGGGCGACACCGTCCCGCTCGATGGCATCGTCATCGCCGGTGCATCATCGGTCGACCAGGCGGCGATAACCGGGGAGAGCGTCCCGGTGGCGAAAGGGGTCGGCGACGGGGTCTACGCCGGGACGCTGAACGTCGACGGCTACCTCGAGGTCAGGGTGACGAAACCGGAGAGCGAGAGCACGATAGCCCGGGTCGCCGCACTGGTTGCGGAGGCACAGGCGCATGCCTCCCCCACTGAGGCCTTCATCGAGCGGTTCTCCCGCTACTACACGCCGGCGGTCATCCTCATGGCCGGCCTCCTCGTCGTGATCCCGCCGCTCGCCTTCAGCGTCCCGTTCCTCGAAGCGGTCTACCGGGCGCTGATCCTGCTCGTCATATCCTGCCCTTGCGCGCTCGCGATCTCCACCCCCGTCTCGATGGTCTCGGGGATCACGACCGCGGCGCACAACGGCGTGCTGATCAAGGGCAGGGACTCACTCGAGGCCGTGGGGCTCGCCCGGGTGGTCGTCTTCGACAAGACCGGGACGCTCACGACCGGGAGACTCGAGGTGGACGATGTGATCGGGTTCGGGGTCTCTGAGGCAGAAGTGCTCGCCATCGCAGCATCGCTTGAATCCCGTTCAGGCCACCCGATCGCGGAGGCGATCCGGCGGCAGGCGGAGGAGGAAGGCACTGTCATCCGGGACATCGAGGAGTTCGCCTCGATCGCCGGAAGAGGCGTTCGGGGGACGATCGGCGGCGAGACCTACCTCCTCGGGAATGAGGCGCTCGTCGCCGACAGGGATGACCGGGCATGGCGAACGATCCATGACCGACTGGAGAGCGAGGGAAAGACCGTCGTCCTCGTCGGCA
>JAAZGM010000264.1 GCA_012511245.1 Methanomicrobiales archaeon
CGCCCCGGCCGGGATTTGAACCCGGGTCAAAAGCTCCGCAGGCTTCTAGGATATCCACTACCCTACCGGGACACAAGAATGAGTGCCTTTCCCCTAACAACTAGGTTGTCCAGGTTAAAAAGGATTGCTCGCCGGGCGATGAGATCACCATGACGGAGACCGCAGGTGTGAGGTTGTGCCGGCGAACCGCCCTGAACTCGCATGCGAGATCTCGTGTTTCATCCCCCCTCTATTGAAGTAAGCCCTCAGGTTCAAACGGGCGCGCCCCGTATACTACCCGGGCAGGATCTGGAGGTCTACACGCCTCCTGCGCATACCTGTATACGTACTTCCGCATCGCTCCCGACAAGTTCGATCAGGTAATTTCCGGGCACATAGAGGCGGATCTGTTTACGGGTATCCGCATCAAACCCTCTCCCGAATCCATTTTTCTCTATAATTTTGCCAGACTCCCGATCTCTGACAGTCACCGTAAACCACGAATTTTCGCTTGGATAGACCTGCTTGACAACAACCTCTTTCTTGCTGCCATAACCGCTTGAGGTGTGTTTCTCCCGCGTGATCATCTTTGGTTTCACATCAAACTCGATGATGAGCGGGGGCACGGTCAGATCGAAGGTGTAGGCCTCACTATGGCCAGTAGAACTGAACACTATAGTCTCGCTGTAGAGTGTCACGTAGGGGTCAGGTGTCGGCGGGACTTCTGTCGGTCTGCTGAGCGTGGGGTTGGGCATACTGCTTGTCGCTGTTGGATACGGGGTTGCCGGGATCAGGTATCCCGGGTTTCCACTCTCCTCGCCCTGTTCTTCGGGTGGAAGGTTCCCGGACCAATCCGGATTGACGACGACCGGCATCTCCGCACACCCGGCGGATGCAAGAACCAGGAGCATCATTGCAGCTGCGAAGAGCGACTTATACATCTTGCTCATCGTAGAGGGATTATGCGGGGGGATATTTATGTTTTTACTCCTGGAGTGTCCGGTGAATGAGATGCACCGGATACAGGGCAGACCGGGAAAGGTATGAGATCTCTTCCGGATATTCGCCAGGTCTCGGCTGGCGGATAGATCATATCCAGGAGACAGGCGGGATAGATATTCAGGGCGTGGAATGAGAACACCATCATCCAGTAATATATATCTGTATTTGCGGTCAATACCTGATGATTGAGATGGGAAAGAAGCAGGGAAAACGAGCAAAACGTGAGATTCCTATGTATGAAAGCGAAGGAGATCTTGATGCTGGAATCTCCAAACCGGCGGTCGATCATCCTTCTTCTTTTGATGCAGTTGTGACATCCATCAAAACCAGCAGGTACCTGCAGATTCTCATCGGGCTGACGCTCATAGGGCTTGTTCTCCGGTTCTATAACCTTGCCGTGAACTCGTTCTGGCTCGACGAAGCCTCGACCCTCACATTTGCCCGGCAATCATTTGCCGGAATCTGGGAAAGCACCGCCGGAGGAGAGTTCAACCCGCCGCTCTTTTACTGGCTGGAACACGGGATGCTCGCCTTCGGGGAGAGCGAGTTCGTGCTCCGGTTCCTCCCCGCACTCCTCGGCGCTCTGACCATCCCGATCGTATATCTCATCGGGAAGGAGTTTCGGGACAGAAACGTCGGGATCATCGCCGCAGCCCTCCTTGCGTTCTCGCCGTTTCATATCTTCTACTCTCAGGAAGCCCGGGCATACGCCCCGATGCTCTTCTTCTTCTCACTTGCACTTCTCTTCTACATGCGAGCGAATCGATCGGATGAGGCTCGTTCATGGCTCTTCTTCGGCCTCTTCTCCGCGGTCGCCTTCTGGATGCATTTCTACGCCATCGTGCCGGTCGCCGTCCTCATCCTCCACGCCCTGGTCACCCGTGCAGGCGACCTCCGGATCGACCTCCGGAACGGGAAGAACCTCGCACTGGCACTCATCGCTTTCATCATCGCCACCCTCCCCCTCCTCATCGTCACGGTCAACCTCTTCTTCGTGAGGACATCATCCGCTCCGACATTCGGTATACAGGGGCTCGATGTCATCTACCAGACGCTCCTGCAGATATCGGGCTTCAACGATCTCATCATGGCAGGATTCATCGTCCTCTTCCTGATAGGCGTCGCCATCACCTGGCGCAATGACCGGAACGGGGCGCTCCTTCTCATCTTCATGATGGTTCTCCCGCTCGTGGCAAGCCTCCTCCTCTCATCGAGAATGCCGATGATACCTCGCTATCTCATCTATCTTCTCCCGGTCTATTTCGTCGGGATTGCGTCGGTGTACCCCGGATTCTATGCACTTGTCCGGGATAGGAGGGCGGTATACATCGTTATTGCGGTGGTGTTCCTCATCAGCGCACCTTTCCTATCGACCTATTACACGACGCCCCAGAAGAACGATTGGCGCGGATTCTCTACAGAACTCAGCGGGGTGACGGGAGAAGGAGATCTCATCGTCGTACTGCCGCCATACATGGCGCAACCGCTCGACTACTACTACAGCAACACGACTGACGGAACTCTTGAACTCGGGGCGAATACCGGAGGGGATCTTGAGGTGATCCGGGACCAGTATCCGGATCGACGTGTGTTCTATGTGGTGACCACCGATATCTTCGCAGTGGACCCAACCGGGGATGCGGTGGACTGGCTCAATGGAAATGCAGAGTTCGCCGGGCAACGTATGGGGATCTATCTCTTTGTCTCTGCTTGAGGAGGGGAATGCAACGGCCGATACCTATGACATGACGGTGATCATCCCGACCTTCAACGAGGAGGGGAACGTCGCCGCGATCATCGATGCGGTCGGCGGGGTCTTTCAGAAGAGCGGCATCCGCGGCGAGATCCTGGTGGTCGACGACTCCTCAAGTGACCGGACGATCCCGATCGTCGAAGAGATCGCAGGCCGGAACGGCAACGTGCGGTTGATCGTGCGAAAGGAGGATCACGGCCTCTCCCAGTCGGTCGTCGAGGGGTTCGGGTCGGCGCGCTCGGATATCCTGCAGGTCATCGACGCCGATTTCTCGCATCCGCCTGAACTCATCCCGCGTTTTTACGAAGCGATACGGGATGGGGCGGACATCGCCATCGGGAGCAGGTATATGAAAGGCGGGAATATCGAGCAGTGGCCGCTCAAACGCCGGATCATATCCCTCGGAGCCACGGCGTTCGGGCGCATACTCTTTCCTGAGGTCACCGATCCTGTGAGCGGGTTCTTTGCTGTTCGGCGTGATGTCGTCTCCGGTGCTCCACTTGCGCCCCGGGGGTACAAGATCCTGATGGAAGTCCTTGGCAAAGGGCAGTGGCACTCGTTTGTTGAGATCCCTTTCGTCTTCAAGGATCGCGAGGAAGGGGAGAGCAAACTCAGGCTGGATACAATGGTGGATTACCTCCGGCAATGCGCAGGCATCGTCCGCTTCACGGTAACCCGCCGGGCAGGGCCGGTCTGGGATGAGTGGCTGAAGATCCTCCGGTTCGGTTTCGTCGGACTCTCCGGCATATTTGTTAACACAGGGCTCCTCTACGCCCTGACCGAGATTGCTGGCTTCTATTACCTCCTCTCTGCCGCGATCGCGATCGAAGTCTCGATCGTGAACAACTTCATCTGGAACGACATATGGACGTTCAAGTCAGCACGGGATCTCAGGTTCGGGCGGAGGATCTCGCGGTTCGGGTCGTTCCAGGCAGTCTCGATGGGCGGGCTTGTCATCAATATGGGTATCCTCTACCTCCTCGCGGAGGTTGCCGGGGTCTACTATCTTGTCGCGAACCTCGTGGGGATATTCGTTGCATTCGTCTGGAACTATATGGTGAACCGGCATATCACGTGGATGACCCGGTGAAAAATATCGTTCATCCGGCATAGAAGGTTAGAGGGATGAGAAACAGGCTGTCCCGGCCGGAAGGCAAACCCCTCCTCCTTCAGCGAGCGAGGGTTTCCTGAAGATGCTGGAGTATTTTTTCGCCTGAATTTCCATCCCCGAAGGGATTTTCCCACGTTCTCGGTCTGAGGTCCATCACCTTTGCGCCGGAGAGGATTGCTTCCGGGTTCGTTCCGGCGAGTATGTTCCCTCCCACCTCGATCGTTTCAGGGCGCTCCGTGTTGTTTCTCATCGTCACGCATGGGGTCTTGAGGATGCAGCATTCCTCCTGGATACCTCCGGAATCGGTTAAAACAAGCCGGGCAGAGGCTTCGAGGAGGAGGAACTCAAAGTAACCGAGCGGATCCAGGAGGCGAACATTGTCTGGAACCTGGATATCAAAGTGTCCGATCATCTTCTTTGTCCGGGGATGGATCGGGTAGAGAACCGGAACGCCGAACTCGTTGCCCACAAGTTCGATGCCTTCCAGTATACCTGACAGGTTCTCCCGCCTGTCGACGTTCTCCTGTCGGTGTGCAGTGACCAGGATATAGTTGCCCTCCTCAATGCCGAGTCTGGAGAAGATCGACCGGTCTCTCCCGGCAATAGACAGGTTCTGGACGACGGCATCGACGACGGTGTTGCCGGTAACAAATATCGCCGAATCAGGCCGTCCCTCCCCCCTCAAGTTGGCGGCAGTGGCCTCTGTCGGTGCAAAGAGGAGATCGCTCAGGTGGTCGGCGACGATACGATTGATCTCTTCAGGCATCGATCGGTCGTAACTCCGGAGACCTGCCTCAACGTGGCCCAGCATAATGCCGAGTTTCGCGGCTACAAGAGCCCCGGCAAGCACGGTGTTCGTATCGCCCTGCACCAGCACGGCATCATGAGGATCTTCCATGAGTATCTTCTCAAGTCCGATCAGCATGCGGGCGGTCTGGGCGCCATGCATCCCTGAGCCGATCTCAAGATTATACGCTGCACCGGGCAGTTCAAGATCGCGAAAGAAGATCCTGTCCATCTCGTACGAGTAATGCTGGCCGGTATGGATGATGGAGAACTCGATGGACATCCTGGAACACGCCCGAATCACCGGAGACATCTTGACGATCTCCGGGCGTGTGCCGAGTATTATTGCAATCTTCATAGTATCTGATGGAGTGGATGCGGATTAAAACAGATCGATGATATATTCCTTTACGCAAAACATGGTACCAACGAGTGAGAGAAGGTTGTAATGATCTCGATAATAATACCGCTTTATAACGAAGAAGACAATGTCGACAGTTACGACACTGATCTTTTTCCAGTTGTCGATACGATCGCAAACGAGTACAATATGACCTTCGACTTTATTTTCGTGAATGACGGGAGTAAAGACCGGACTCGCGAGAAGATCACCGCGATTGCAGCGCGGCGAAGTGACGTCCGGGTACTCAACCACGAGAGAAACCGGGGGATGGGTGCTGCGCTCAAGACGGGATTTTCGCAAACCGATGCCGACCTCATCATCACCATGGACTCAGACCTTACGTTCAGGCCTGAAGATATACCGGCACTCCTGGAGGCATACGCCCGTGATCGCCCCGATTGCGTCTCGGGTTCTCCGTATCTTGAGGCAGGGCTCATGGAGGAAGTCACGCCGATGCGCCTTTTCTTCAGTAAAACCGTCAATTTTATGTATCGGGTTCTGCTGCGCCAGCCCATCACCTGCGTAAGTCCGATCTTCAGGCTCTATAAAGCCGATACCCTGAAAAAACTGGACCTGGAGAGCGAGAACTTCGAGATAAACGCCGAGATCATCTCAAAGTGTCTCATATATGGATACAGGGTGGTCGAGGTTCCCGTAACGTTGTACCGACGAAAATATGGTGAGTCGAAGATCAACATTCGCAGGGAGATCTTCAACAACCTGAATATGATGAGAAAGATCGTCCGGACAAAGTATTTCCACCAACCGTGGCGCTCATAAGGGGGAGGAAGACATGCAGGAGCCTCACCATGATGCAGAACTCTGGGACAGGATCTGGGATAAGAAACAGATCACGAGCGATTACAGCATCAGATACCTTGATTTCATGACGGGGATCGAACGTGCGCTCCCGGCAGGCTCAACCGTTTGCGAGGCGGGCTGCGGTACGGGGCAGACCCTCCGTATCTTTTCTCTGAGGCACAGGACGATCGGGCTCGACATATCAGCAAGCGCTCTCAGGATTGCAAAATCCAGTTGTAATGCACCTCTTCAGGGTGATATATTCAGGATACCCCTCCGCAGCGGGAGCTGTGATCTCGTCTACAATTCAGGTGTGATCGAGCACTTCCCCTACCCATCAAACGTTGCAGCGGTCGCTGAGATGGCAAGAGTTACTCGAAAAGGCGGACAGGTGATCGTGATCGTCCCGAATACTCTCTGCCTCTGGTATAAGATCGGGAAGGAGGTTGCCTACCGGATGAAACGGTTTGAGTTCGGGTATGAGGAGGATTACTCTCCGATGCGGTTGAAGGCCACGCTTGAGGATGCAG
>JAAZGM010000265.1 GCA_012511245.1 Methanomicrobiales archaeon
AGCCGATTTTTCTGCCGGGATGACCGGTGTGCACCGGGAGGGAATGAGGATGGAACGCCCGACGACCATGATGATCGCAGTTTTTGCGAGGCCGACGAGCATCAGCAGCCCGAAGTAGATAAGACCGGGGATGCCGAGGAGCGGGATATAGACCGGGAGAAGGTAGCGCCAGTGCATCACGACCGTTGGAAACGAGTTCATGGTGGCCGCGATGATGAGTTCTCGCCGGGATATGATCTCCTTTGCGTGGTAGTCCATCAGCATGGCATTCGCGGCGGGAGGGGAGACGAAGGCCATGAGAAAGCTGGTGCCGCACTCTTCGTTCAAACGGGCGAACGATGTGAGCGGGCGGGAGAATGCCGCGATCCGCCCGGCAAGATTCAGGGCGACGAGCACCTCGGCGAGGAAGACCCCGGCGATCATCATCGGGACCATCTCGCCGAGCAGTTCGGCAGCGAGCGTCGCCGTCTGAATGATGCTGTCGTACATGGTCTTCCTCTTGGAGGCGGCAGCCCGAAGGAGGTCATGCGCCGCGGTATGAAGGAGGTTCGCTTAATACCTAATAAATAATTGGTTTTATGCAAAAATATCCTAATAAATATGACATAACTCAATATTAGTAGCATTCAAGATGCTGCATGCTGTTTGCTCCTCCGGCACAACGATTACGTTTCATAATTGTAAGTCGGGCGAGTATTATGTAAATATCAATTATTTTTACTAAAAAATATCTTAAACATGCTCTCTTACACTAAATGCTACTATTATATATTATTGTATTACTAAAACGACGGTGTCCACACAGGTACACTGAAATAAGCAAACGAAGGAAGTGAAAAACACCATGAAGATTGCTATTTGTGGGAAGGGAGGCAGCGGGAAGAGCACTCTCGCTGCCCTGCTCGCGCGCGAGTACGCACAGCGGAATCGCCCCGTGCTGGTCGTCGATACCGATGAGTCAAACCTTGGACTGCACCGTCTGCTCGGGACAGACGCACCGCCTGATCTGATGAACTACTTCGGTGGCAAAACGACCGTGGGAGCGAAGCTCATGGCGGCGATACGGGACAACGCATCCGCCGATCTGATCGAGGGGGCATGGACGCTCGATAGCCTTCCAAAGGATTATGTCGCCGAAGACCACGGTGTTCGGCTCGTTGCTATAGGTAAGATTCACGATGCAGGGGAAGGTTGTGCATGCCCGATGGGAATGCTCGCCAGGCAGTTTCTCAAAAGCCTCCGTCTCAGTGACGATGATGTTGTTATCGCAGACACCGAGGCGGGGATCGAGCATTTTGGGCGCGGAATCGATCAGGAGGCCGACGTGATCCTCATGGTGCTCGACCCCTCGTTCGAGTCGCTCCGGCTCGCAGAGAAGATTACGGGAATGGCGGAGGGGATCGGCGTCCCGCTCTACTATGTGCTGAACAAGGCAAATCCGGCCATGGCGGCCCGGATGCGAGAAGGAGTTGCAGATCCGTCCCGGATCGTCTGCGAAATCCCGCAGGAGCCCGGCATCCTTGAAGCAGGTCTCAGCGGGCAGGTTTTGACGGATGGGCATCAGAGCATCGGCACACTGGTCGAAGTGCTGGAAAAGCGGTAGGCGCCGCACAGAATGGTACTGATTCAAATTCAACGGAAGTAAGAATCATGCAACTATCACCGCACAAACGTGAAAACGTCCTGCCACTTCCCGTGGTGCTCATCTCGACGGTCTCAAAGGCCGGGATCCGCAATGCCGCACCGTGGGGAAATATCACGCCAATTCTCCGGCCTCTCGACGAGATCGTCCTTGCCTCATGGCTGCGGCGCGATACCCTCGATAACATCAGGGAGACCGGGGAGTTCGTCGTCAACGTGCCGCCGGCCGCGATGGTCGAGGAAGTGATGGTCTGCGCCCGGAACTTCCCGTCCGAGGTTGATGAATTTGAGGAGGCGGGGCTCATCCCCCGGCCTTCGACCGCCGTCGCGCCGCCCGGCATCGAGGGGTCGATCGCGTGGATGGAGTGCCGGCTCGTCGAGGAGATCACAAGGGAGAAGTACGCGCTCGTCATCGGAAAAGTCGTCCGTCTCGAGGTGAACGACCGGTATGCCACCGCCGAAGGCAACATGGACCTCGATGCCGCCCGGCCGCTCTGCATGGTCTGTGACGACAACAGGATCCGGTTCACCTACCCCGTCGATGCGGGACGGTTTGCGCTGTACTCCGAGATGTTCATCCGGAAGTCCTGACGACCCCTCGCGGGCGGATACGAACAAAAAGCGACGATGGTCCACAAACACCTGGTTTACGAGGAGAATACGCATGGAAACAGACTCGATCGACTGGAACGCCGTATGGAGAGAACGGCGGCGGCGGCATCACGAAGCGAACAAAAACTCAACGGACGCGAGTTTCTGGGACGCAAAAGACGCAGCACGCAGATTTTACAGGATGGCGCAGGAGAACAACGGGGAGCGGATCGAAAAGACCCTCCGGGACCTGCCCCTGACAGGCGCGTCACGGGTGCTTGATGTAGGGGCGGGGCCGGGAGCCCTTGCCATTCCCATCGCCCGACAGGTCGGTCACGTTACGACGGTCGAACCTTCGGAGGGGATGCGGTCGGTGCTCGAGGAGAACGTTGCGGCCGAACGGATCGGCAACATCGATGTTGTGCCGAAACGGTGGGAAGACGTCGACGTGGCGAACGATCTCGGCCCGCCGTATGATATCGTCTTCGCGTCGTACTCCCTGGACGTCCCCGATATCGGGGATGCCGTCAGGAAACTGGAAGAGGCGTCCTCCCGGTACGTCTACATCTACTGGTTTGTCGGGGAGACGTCGTGGGATGCAATGTCGCGGGAACTCTGGCCCCTCCTCCACAGCTCGCCGTATGTCTCCTCTCCCAAGTGCGACATCCTCTACAACGTTCTGTACTCGAGGGGCATTTATCCGAATATCGAGACGTTCCCTCTCCGGCACATCAACCGGTTTGCCAATCTCGACGAGGCGGTCGACTACTTCGCGCCGAGGTGCTTCGCCGTGACCGGAGAGCAGAAAGAGGTGCTCAGGCAGTGCCTGGAACGGTATGCCGGGCCCGAAGGGGATGCCCTAACCGTCCCGGGAGATTCGACCCGGGTGAAGATCTGGTGGGAGAAGGCGGATTCGTAGCCTGGCCGGGAGATGCAGGTTCTCCCGGACGGGAAAAGATTTTTTATGCCGACCTGCAGCGACTGCGCCCTCTCTGCGAAGAAGACCGAGACCGAGGAGGATTTATCATCAACGGCCCCTTTCCCACCGACCGGGACGCGGGGCGATGCCCCTCCCCGGACGTTTCGGCCCACGCGGATGACACCGTGAGGCTTTAAGGGGCACGACCACAGCCACCGGGAGCGGATGCCCTGCGTCACATCTATGCTTGAGGAA
>JAAZGM010000266.1 GCA_012511245.1 Methanomicrobiales archaeon
GACGTCCCTCTTCATCAGAAGTTAAAGTGCCGCCCGACGATCTTCAGCGCACAGTACTCCCCGCACATCGTGCAGGCATCGGCGTCGGCCGGCATCCGCTCGTCCCGGAGCTTTCGGGCGCGCTCGGGGTTCATTGCGACCGCAAACTGCCGTTCCCAGTCGAGGTCGCGGCGGGCGTGGCCCATTTCGAGGTCGGCGTCGCGCTTTTTGAGCTTGATCATATCCCCGACGTGGGCGGCGATCCGTGAACTCATGACTCCCTCGTAGACCTCCTCGGGGGTTGGGAGCGCCAGGTGCTCCGCCGGCGTCACGTAGCAGATGAAGTCTGCGCCGTAGGAGGAGGAGAGCGCGGCCCCGATGGCGGCAACCCGGTCGTCGTAGCCGGGCGCGATATCGGTGACGAGCGGCCCGAGCATGTAGAACGGCCTCCTGTTCGTGACACGCTTCTGCAGGACGACGTTCGTCTGGATCTCGTCGATCGGGATATGCCCCGGCCCCTCGATGATCGTCTGGACGCCTTCTGCATGCGCCTTGTCGGCGAGCTCCGCGTTGATGAGCAGCTCCTGGATCTGGGCGCGGTCGGTCGCATCGTGGACGGCGCCCGCCCGCATACCGTTGCCGAACGAGAGCGTGACCTCGTGCTCTTTCAGGATCTCGACCAGGTAATCGAACTCCGAGTAGAGCGGGTTCTCTTTCTCGTTGTGGAGCATCCACGCGGTCATGAACGCTCCCCCGCGGGAGACGAGCCCGCCGTGCCGCCCCTGGTTCTGCAGGCGCTTCATCGTCTCGTAGTTGATCCCGGTATGGATCGCCATGAAGTTGGTGCCGAGCTTCGCCTGCTCCGCCGTGATCCGGAAGAGGTCGTCCTCCTCCATGTGGACGACCGCCCCGTGCTTCCGGGCGGCCTCGATGAACGCCTGGTAGAGCGGAACCGACCCGACCGAGAGTGTGGTCGCCTCGACGACCCGCCGCCGGATATCCAGGAAATCGCCGCCGGTGGAGAGTTCCATCAGCGTATCGGCACCGGCAAGCTCGGCCTGCCGGGCTTTCTCGATCTCCATATCGACGTCGACGATATCCGACGACGTTCCGATACTTGCATTGACCTTCGTGCGAAGTCCTTCGCCGATACCGCAGATCTTCACCTTCCGGTAGGGAGAGATCGGGATGACGATGTGGCCATCGGCCACGCCGCGCCGGACGAAATCCTCGGTAACCCCCTCCGCAGCCGCGACGATCCGCATCTCCTCGGTGACGACACCGCGCCGGGCATCCTCTATGAGACTCATGACCCTATATTTGCAGAAAAGAATAGATAAAGGCTCGTTTTTAGGATCCGGGCTAAATCTGACTTGTTCTCTCATCAAGTAAAATTGACTTTATCTTATTCAGATCTTTTTTCATAGCCGGAAAGCCAAGACTTACAAGATATGGCAGAGCACCTCTTTAGCATCTGGTGATCATCTGTACGTCAATTTCGGGGGCTTTGTTCCTCTCAGCACCGTCGACTGGCGGGGGCGGGCGGCCTGCACCGTCTTTCTCCGGGGATGCCCTGCACGTTGTTTCTACTGCCATAACATCGCCATCCAGGAGGGCGAGGACCTCCGCGATGCCGACGAGATCATCGCAATGATCCGGGAGTCCCGCACGGTTGCAGGTGCCGTGGTCTTCTCCGGCGGCGAACCGACCCTGCAGGGGCCAGCGCTCGCCCACCTTGCCGCTGCAGCCCGCAGGATGGGGTTCTCCGTCGGCCTGCACACGAACGGCATCTTTCCCCGGGTGATCGAGGACCTCCTTGACAAGGGCGTTCTCGATATGATCTCGCTCGACATCAAGACGACGTGGGAGCACTACGACGATCTCCTGGAACTCACCGCCGCCGATGCCGTGAAACGGTCGCTTGCCGTCTGCAAACGGGCAAAGGCTGAGGGCTGCCTCTCGGTCTGTGATGCGGTGGTCACTCTCTTTCGCGGCCGTGAGAGCGATCTCCCCTCTATCGCCCGGGATACCCGGGAGCTTGACCTCGTGCTCCAGCAGGGCGTGGCCCCGGGTTATGTCCCCCTGACCCGACAGGAACTCGAGGCGGCAGCAGCACCGCTCGGCCGGAGGGTTCGTATACGGACCCGGGAGGACGGCGAGATCGCTTATGACCCGGTGCCCTGACCCTTTCCGGTGCCGTTAAGCATAATATCGTCGGGAACGAACGATTATGGAGATGTTGCGGCAAGAACCGCAACCTGCACCACCCGGGCTCCATTGCCGGTAACACACCGGCATGGCCCGCTGTTCTGAATGGGATGGAGGAACCCTGATGAAGGTCATTGGAATTGTTGGTATGCCGGCAAGCGGAAAGGGAGAGGCATCAGGGATCGCCCATGACCTCGGGATTCCTGTTGTGGTCATGGGAAATGCGATCCGGGAGCGGGTGAAAGAGGCCGGGCTTCCCCTGACCGATGCAAATTGCGGCGCGATCGCCGGTATGTTGCGCACAGATCTCGGCATGGATGCCATCGCACGCATCACCATCCCGGTGATCGAGGCAACGGGCGCCCCGGTGGTGCTCGTGGACGGTATCAGGGGGGACTACGAAGTTGCAGCGTTCAAAGGGCACTTCCCCGACTTCACGCTCATCGGGATCGATTCGTCGTTTGAGATCCGGTACCGGCGGCTCACGAACCGCGGCCGATCCGACGACTCGCTCACACCCGACGAGCTCCACGTGCGTGATGAACGGGAGCTCGGGTGGGGGCTTGGCCGGGCACTGGAACAGGCAGACTTTCGGGTCATGAACGAAGGATCGCTTGAGGAGTTCAGGGCGGAGGTCAGAACCCTGCTCATCCGGCTGGGAGGGATGCAAGGATGACACTCGTACCGTACTTCTCGGCCTCGTCCAAGGTCTGGGAATCGCGCGACTGGGTCTATGGGCTTGAGGAGATCGGGTATGCCGGCTGGGAGATCGTCGCCGATGGGAAGTATCGCCTGGACAACCCTGAGAACTTCGCTGCTATCCAGGAGAACCTCGAGAGCACCGGCCTTCTTGCGACTGTGCATGCGCCCTACAGCGACTTGAATCTTGCATCGCTGAACTACCCCATCTGGCGTGAATCCATCCGCCAGACCTGCTGCTGCATCCACCACGCGGCCGACCTGACCGATCGGGTGACCATCCACCCCGGCTTTGTCTCCCCGGTGGGTAAGCTCGTCCCCGAGAAGGTCTGGGAGATGCAGAAGACCGCGCTCGTCGAGATCGGGAAGTATGCCGAAGATCATGGCGTCCTTGCGTGCGTCGAGAACATGATCAGCATCAAGGATTTCCTCTGCCGTTACCCTGAAGAGATCATCGGACTCACCGAGGGGATCGCGGGGATCGGGATCACGCTGGACGTCGGGCACGCCAACACCAACGGGCTTGTGGATGCGTTCCTTGCACATATCGGGGAGGTCGATCACCTGCATATTCACGACAACCACGGGCAGTCTGATGAACACCTTGCCCTCGGCGATGGTATCATCCCCTGGGAGAAGGTCGGGCGGATCATCGCCCGCGACTACTCCGGCCCTGCCGTTATCGAAGGCAGGTCGCTTGAAGAGGCCAGGCGGAGCCTCGCAGCATTCAGGAAGTGGTTCGTATAGCCGGCGAGACCCTCCACATCCACTTCCTCGGGACAGCGGGAGCGCTCCCGTCGCCGCAGAGGAACCCCTCCACAATCCTGATCCGGCGGGGTTCCGACACCCTCCTCTTCGACTGTGGGGAGGGAGCCCAGCAACAGATGATGCGCGCCCGAACCGGGTTCACCGTGAACGCCATCTTCATCACTCACTGGCATGCCGACCACTTCCTCGGTGTCTTCGGGCTCGTCGAGACACTTGCGTTCACAGGAAGGACTGAGCCGCTCCCGATCTACGGCCCGCCCTGGGTCGGCGAGTTCATCGATCTCGTGCAGAGGATCAGCCGCCACAACCGGGGTTTCTCCATCTCCGCCAACACCCTTGAACACGGTTCGGTTGTACCCTTCAACGGCTACACCGTCCGGGCGTTTGCATCGCACCACGGCATCCCCGGGCTCGGCTATGTTCTGGAGGAGGATGAGCGGCCGGGCAGGTTCAACCGCGAACGGGCGATCGAGCTCGGCGTCCCCCCGGGTCCGCTCTTCGGGCGGTTGCAGCGCGGGGAAGAGGTCCGTATCGTCCGTGACGGTGTCGAGACCACGATCCAGCCTGCCGATGTTCTGGGGGAGCCGCGTCCGGGGCGGAAGGTCGTCTACACCGGAGATACGCGACCGCTTCAGAACCTGCCCGATGTCGCTGCAATGATCCGGGGTGCCGACCTCCTGATCCACGACGCCACCTTCGATGATCAGGAGAGCGATCGCGCCCGGGAAGTTCTGCACTCGACCGCCGGGGAGGCCGGGGAGGCTGCAACGGCGCTGGGCGCCCGTATGCTCGCCCTGATGCACATAAGCTCCCGTTATTCGGGCACAGCAAACCATATACGCGATGCAAAGCGACAGTATGAGGGAGACGTGATTCTTCCGGCCGATCTGACCGCGCTGGAGATTCCGTACAGGAACTGATCGAGATGGGTGAGGATTGTGATGGAGCAGGGTCTATCCAGCCAGAACCGCCTGATACTTACGGGTCTCGGCGCCCTGCTCGTCAGTGCCGCGGCAGCGAGCATCGCGGGGATCTACCTTGGTTCCGCACGTGACGTCCTCGCGCTGATACCCGGCCTGATGGTGCTCCTGCCGTCGATCATCGATATGCGGGGCAATATCGCTGGCGTCCTTGCCTCCCGCCTCTCATCATCGATGCACCTTGGAGCGTTCTCCATCGATTTCGAGGAGGGGACTGTCCTCGGCGACAACATCCGCGCCTCGTTCATCATAACCGTCCTCATAGCATTCGTTCTCGGCATCTTCGCCTACCTGGCAAGTGTCCTCTTCGGCCTCCCGACGGTAGGCATCACCGATCTCGTACTGATCTCGGTCATGAGCGGGATCGTCTCGGGTCTCCTGGTGATGGGGATCACCGTGGTCATTGCGCTTGCGAGTTACCGCTACGGCCTCGACCTCGATATGATCGGCGCACCGACCGTCACCACATCCGGGGATGTCGTTACGCTCCCGATCCTCGTCCTCTCTGCGGTCTTCATCGTGCAGCTCCCCCCCTGGGGGCGCCTGGCGCTCGGGGCCGTCGTGATCGCCATCGCCGTCGTCGCCATCCTCTACACCTGGCACCGGCCGAAGGGGATCGGGACGATCGTCCGGGAGAACCTCGCGCTCCTCGTCCCGCTCAGCGTCCTCGGCACACTGGCCGGTCTGGCCTACTCGCTCAATCTCGACAGCCTGGTGACGTATGCGGTGTTTCTTATCCTGATACCGCCATTCATGGGCGGTCTTGGTTCAATAGGCGGCATCCTCGGGTCGAGCCTCTCGACCGGGATGCACACCGGCGAACTTACCCCCTCCCTCCTTCCCGGGCGGGACGTTGTGCATCATTTTATTATTTCCTATCTCTATACGTTGATATTGCTTCCACTGCTGGCGCTCATCGCGCATGGTGCGGCGGCGCTCATGGGTTTGAACAGTCCGGGTTTTGGGACGCTGGTCGTCATCATCCTTGTGGCGGGTCTGGTGGTCATGACACTGGTGAACGGCGTGGCATACGCCACCGCAAGCCTTTCATTCCGGTACGGCCTCGATCCCGACAACTTCGGGATCCCCGTTATCACAAGTCTGATCGACCTGTTCGGTGCCACCGTGCTCGTGATGGTGATAGGCCTGCTGTTGTAGTAAAAAATAGAGAGCGATGGTTAACAGGCCATGATGGAACATGAATACCAGCCGATCAGCTTCAAAGACGTCCTGATCGAGATGAAGGATATCTCCGAGCTGATGGTCGATCTTTCATATTCAGCAATCCTCTTTGATAGTAAGGAGATAGCGCTCGAGGTGATCAACCTCGAGGAGAGCATGAACAAACTTGTTTACCAGGCCCGGATCCAGAGTTTCCTCAGTGCCAGAAGGGTCGAGGAAGCCGAGGCGATGAGCGGTATGCTCCAGGTGGCCGAAGCGGCGGAGCGGATCGCGAACTCCGCCTCGGATATAGCAAAACTCATCTTAAAGGATATCCGCTTCCCCGCAAGACTCAAGCGCGTCTTTCCTGAGGCCGAGGAGATCGTCACCCGCGTCATCGTCAACCAGGGAAGCGAGCTCGTCCACCAGACGCTCGGCAGCCTCAAGGTCCAGAGCACGACGGGCATGCAGGTGATCGCCATCCGGCGCGGGAAGGGCTGGATCTACGACCCCGACAAGACCACGGGGGTGGAGAACGGCGACATCCTGATCGCGCGCGGCCCTGAGGCAGGAGAAGAGATCCTCGCGGAGATGGCGGGCTCAGGTGTGGGCTCCCGGGTTGAGGTTCCCGTCGCAGGCGAGGTCGACGATCTCGACCGGGCGGTCGGGCTGATCATCGAGATGAAGAACCTCTCGGAGCTCTCTGTAGGGCTTGCGTATACCGCTCTCCTCTTCAACAACAAAGAGGTGGCACACGAGGTTGTCGCTCTCGACTCGACGCTCGATGATATGCGCTACGACCTGGATCTCTGGATCCTTGAATCGGCACGAAAGATCGATGATGTGCGAAACCTCCGCGGTCTTCTGTATATGTCGTCGTTTGCGCAGGCGATCAGCGACTCAGCCCACTCGATCGTCGATGTACTGTTGCGCGACATCGAGATTCCGCCGATATTCAAGAAAATTGTCCGCGAGTCGGATGAGATCATCACGCGGATGTCCGTACTGGCATCGTCGCCGCTTGTAGGTAAGACGCTCAAGGAGATGTCGCTTGCAACGGTGACCGGGATGGTTGTGCTTGCCATCAAGCGCGGCGACCGATGGGTCTACCGCCCCGGAAAGAGTGTCAGGCTGGAGAGCGGCGATATCATCACAGCAAAAGGCAGGCGGGACGGTGAATGCCGGTTGTATGAACTTGCCGGGCATATCGTCGATGAACCTGAAGAATAAATTGGAGAACTACTATGGGAGATATGGAAGATACCATTGTTTACCGCCTCGGAGCAACCTGTGATCTCAACGAGGTGGAGGAAGGAAAGATGTATCTCGGGCGGGTGCAGGGTTTTGCACCGTTCGGGGTCTTTGTCCAGTTAAATGACCGGGTCAAAGGGCTCGTTCATAAGAGCAACGTGAAGGTGCAGCATGCCGAACGCGATCCGATCATCGTTCACGTCCTCCAGATCCGGAGCAACGGCAACATCGACCTCGAGGAGGTCACGCCGACTGTCTACCAGACCCGGGACGTGACGCGGAAGACAACGACCGTGCTTATTGCCGATATCGGGAAGAAGATCGGCAGGACGGTTCTGGTTGAGGGCGAGATCGCCCAGATCAAGCAGACATCGGGGCCGACGATCTTCACGATTGTGGATGAATCGGGTACTGCAAATGCCGCTGCGTTCATCGAGGCGGGTGTCCGCGCCTACCCTGAGGTTGAGCTCGGGGCCATCGTCGGTCTCACAGGCGAGGTGATGCAGCGCAACAACCAGCTCCAGATCGAGGTCTCGTCCGTGGCGGTCATGGAGGCGGAGGATGCTGCACGGGTCATGGAGCGGATCGATGCTGCGCTTGATAAGCGGGCGGAGCCGGTCGATCTCCCGTTCCTGGTCGAGAGCGATGTTCTTCAGGCCTTAAAACCGCAGATGCGGAACGTGGCAAAGGAGATACGAAAGGCGGTTCTGACCGCAAGGCCGATCATCCTCCGGCACCACGCGGATGCAGATGGCATATGCGCTGCTGTTGCCATCGAGCAGGCGGTGACTGCGCTGATCCGTGAGACCGGCAGTGATTTCGATGCCGAGTACTTCCTCTTCAAGCGAGCGCCGTCCAAGGCCCCGTTCTACGAGATCGAGGATATCACACGGGATCTCGACTTCGCCCTCAAGGACAACATCCGTTACGGGCAGAAGATGCCGATGATCCTCCTGATGGACAACGGTTCCACCGAGGAGGATATGCCGTCGCTGAAAGTGACCCGGATCTTCGATCTCCCGGTGATGGTCGTCGACCACCACCACCCCGACGAGATCGTGGACGATTACCTGATCGGGCACGTCAACCCCTACCATGTGGGCGGCGATTACGGTGTCACGGCCGGGATGCTGGGTACAGAGGTCGCCCGGATGGTCAACCCTTCGATCGAGGATCAGATCCGACACCTGCCGGCGATTGCAGGGCTCGGCGACCGGAGCGAGGCGCCGGAACGTGCCCGCTACCTTGCCGTCGCCGCGCCCGAGTACTCGGAGGATGACTGCCGCAACATAGCGCTTGCGCTCGACTACGAGCAGTTCTGGCTCCGGTTCAGCGACGGGAGAGAGATCGTCAAGGAGATCCTGAACCTCTCCGGCAACCCCGACCGGCACGAACGGTTTGTCAACCTGCTGGTCGAAGAGGCGAACCGGGCGATCGAGGAGCAGCTCGAGGCCATCATGCCGCACGTCAAGAGCCAGATGCTCGCAAACGGTGCCCACCTCTTCATGCTCGACGTGGAACTCTTCGCCCACCGGTTCACGTTCCCGCCACCCGGGAAGACCTCAGGAGAGGTGCATGACCGGCTGGTCAGGGAGCA
>JAAZGM010000267.1 GCA_012511245.1 Methanomicrobiales archaeon
CGGCCCTCCCGCTTCTCCTCTGCCTCGCCTTCCTCGGGCACCCTCCCCTGCTGGCGGGAGCACTCCCGCTTGCAAAACCGGTCTTCGTCGTCCTCCTCCTCCTGACCGTCTTCTTCGCCTACCGGACATTCTATCGTTGCATGTGCGACGAAGAGTTCACCGCCGACCGATACGCGGCAGATGCTATGCGACGCTGCTACCGGACGAGAGACCCGGGAGCCCTCCTCCAGAACCTCCTCTCCGGGTTGCGGGCCGGTGTCTCGGTATCGCGCCCCAGGAAGCCCGGGGATCCTGCACAAACGATCCCCGGGCTCCTCCGTCCGGGACCTGACTACCAACCATCCATCGCCGAACGCGTAGAACGCGTCCGGAAGAGAGCAGACCCATCGAAGAAAGACCCCGCAGCATGCCGCAAGGAGAGCAGCCTCTCCCGCTGATGCCGGCTCGTCTCTCGTAAACGGGGCCCGGCCACGGGGAAGAGCGAAAAGATCTACCATGTCCGCCCCTCCTATCTTGAGGAGTGGACGCACTGCAAAAAAAACGGAATTTTTCATCACGGAAGAAAGAATATTTCAAAATACGGGAAAGGCTCAGAACATACATAACACAATAAAAGTAGATTTAATAACCCCTATTTCAAATAGAGATATCCAGGGGTGCTGGATATCACAATTGTAGCGTTTGCCCACCACAAAGGCGGCACGGGAAAGACGACATCATGCCTCAATGTTGCAGGCTATCTTCAGAAAGACGGAAAGAGCGTCCTGGTAGTAGATTGTGACCCGCAGGCCAACGCTACCACAGGGCTCGGAATAGATCCGGAAGCCCTTGAACTGAGCATGTACGACGTCTTCATGAACGTATTTGAAGGCTTTCCCGACATCGTGATCGAAGATGTCATCGTCCCCACGGCATCGGGGGTTGACCTGGCGCCGGCAACTCTGGACCTCGTGGGGGTTGAACCCTACCTCTACGGTATCGAAGACAGGACAGGGCTGCTCAAGGAAGCGCTTGCCCGGGTGAGGGGCAACTATGACTTCATCCTGATCGACACGCCCCCGAGCATGGGGCAGTTCGTCATCAACGGCCTGGTCGCTGCAGACCATACCGTCGTCACCCTCGACCCCGGCACCTTCGCTTTGAGAGGCATGGAAGCCTTGTCAACGGTATTTGGAGACATCAGGGAGATGCTCGGGGAGGACGTTGCCGCAGACGTCGCCATCCTGACCCGCTGGAAGGGTCCGGGTGACCGGGAAGCGGGAGCGAGCGGCCTCGCGCTCTTCCTGAAACGGCTCTTCTCACCCGGCTCCTCCGCGGACGAGGAGAGGGAGAGAGAACGGCTGAAGATCTTTGAGTCCCAGGTCCGAAAGTCATTCAAGCAGGTGTTCACAGTCCCCTACTCGCCTGCAATCTACGAAACGCAGCAGAGAGGGCTTCCGATATCCCACTACGCGCCCGAGAGCGAGGCGGGCCAGGAGTACCGGGCAATAACAACTGCGCTTCTGGCGCTGGATGAGAACCACGATGAGGTGTGAGCAATGATCGACAAACCAGGAAGAAAAGCACTCTTTACCGGCCCGGTTGTGCCGGGCACTGCAGGACAGACACGGGGACACGGAGCGGTGGTACTCCCCGAAAGTATCGAGACCGCGCTCCACGCGGGGCTTGGCGGCGACGACTCCGCACGGATCAACCTTGCCGGCCTGCCGGAGGAGTTCCGGCCCCTGGCCGTCTCGATCAATGCGCTGCTTGAGAAGAAGGAAGAGGAGAAGCAGGCCCTCAAGAGCCGGCTGGCGGAAGCAAATGCGTTTCTGAAGGGGTCCGATACGATCATCCAGCAGAACCCGATGCCCATCCTGATCGTCGACCCGCAGTTCAAGATAACCCTGGCAAACGCGGCCTATGCCGAGATGAGCGGGATCCCAATAGACCAGCTCTCCGGGAAGAAGATCTCGGACTTCAAGATAGTGTCGCAGAAAGGTTCCGGCCTCCGGCAGGCGATGCAGGAGAAGAAGCGCATCTCCGGGGAAGTCGCCGTCGAACTGCCCTCAGGGACCCATATCCTCGAACAGTATGGTATCCCGCTTCTCGACAGGAATGATGCGATCGAGAGCATCCTCATCGTCTATAACGACGTCACCCGGCAGCGTGAGGGAGAGGAAGAGATCAGGGCCCAGATGGAGAATATCGCTGAACTCCAACGGCAGTCCGAGACGATCGTCCAGAAGAACCCGATGCCCATGTTAGTCATCGATACCGGGATGAAGATCCTCACGGCCAACGAGGCATATCTCCAGTTGACCGGCATCGATCGGTCGCGCATCACCACGATGACCCTCCGGGACTTCAGAGTGCATAACCAGAAGGGGGACGGGATCAAGAAGATGCTCACCGAGAAGGTGCGGGTATACGGCGAAGTGACGGTTGAGTTCACCACCGGCATCTACATTCTGGAACAATACGGGATCCCGCTCACAAACGAGAAGAACGAGTTGACAGGGATCCTGATCACCTACAACGACGTCACCGAGAAACGGAAGGAAGAGGACCAGATCCGGAACCTGACGGAGACCGCGAACCTGGAGAAAGAACAACTTGCCCAGAGCGCCAGGGAACTTGGAGAGGCACTCTCCGCCATGGCAAAGGGCGACCTGACGGCGTTCGTGGAAGCGGGGGCCGACGATCCTCTCCACGCAGTCAAGAACGACTACAACGCCTCCCTGACCGCTATGCGCGCGCTCCTCGCCGATGTGGCGAA
>JAAZGM010000268.1 GCA_012511245.1 Methanomicrobiales archaeon
CGGGAGGAAAAACCTTATCGCAGCGTTGTACGGTGAGACCTGCTCTCGGGTGATGTACGTGAAGATGGAAGAAAAAATGGTCAGGAAATCAATGAGTCACAGCCAGGTACCTATGAGTATCTTCGATCATCTCCAGCAGCCGGCGCTCGCCCTCGACTGTGAGGGGCGTGTGATCGTCTGGAACAATAGCATGGAGCAGTATACCGGGATTTCAGCAGAGGAGATCGTTGGGAAAGGGGATTATGCCCACGGAAAAGCGTTGTTTGGCGAGAAATGCCCCACACTGGCGAACAGCATCCTGACCCATGATGAATCCGGAGGCGGCCGTTACCGCCTGTTGCACCACGAAAGCGGAGAACTGCTCGCCGAATCACAGATGCCTGCAAGATCCGGGAGAACAATCGTCTGCATGGCAGCCCCTCTCTACGATACCTGCGGCCGGCAGATCGGCGCAGTCGAGACCATCTGCGAGACACGGCCGGACGAGACGGCCGATGAGTCACGCGGCGTGCTGGAGGAGCAGGTGCAGATCCTGGCAAGCACCCTGCCCGATATGATCTTCACGCTCAACAGGGACGGTGTCTTCACCCAGTTCTTCTGGACAGGCGGCTGGATGCAGGGCGTGAAGCCGGAAGAGATCGTAGGAAAGACGCCTCATGCCCTGCTCCCGCAGGATGAGGCGGACTTTCTGGCCGAAGCTGCACACCGGGTCATCGAGACGGGAGAGATAGTGACGGAGGTGCGGACGTTCGTATGGGGCGGAGAAGAACGATCGTTCCAGGTCGCCGTCCATCCCCTGCACAACGCTTCCGGGGGGATCATGGCCGCTGCCGGGGTCAGCCGGGAGATCACCCGGGAGATCGCCTGGGAACAGGCCAGTCTTTATCTCGATCTGCTCGGCACCGATATCTACAACACCAGCATGGTTGCGGCGACGATCATCGAGATGCTCCGCGACCGGCTCTCCGGCGAGGAGGCGGAACTTGCCCAGCGGGTCAAGATCACGATCGAGCAGGGGATCAACGTCATCAAGAACGTTGAACTCCTGACCACGCTCAACAAACACCGTGTCCACCTGGAGCCGGTCGATATCTCCGCCCTCATCTGCGCCCAGATGAAACGCTACGCAGGCATCGATATCAGGTACGAGAGCGGGACCTGTATGGTCTGGGCGAACCCGCTCTTTGAACATATCATATCCAACCTGATCAGCAACAGCATCAAGTTCGGCGGTATGAAGGTCAGGATCGATATATCCGTCATGGAGACCGAAGATACCGTGGTGCTCTCCGTCGCCGATACCGGCATCGGCATACCAGACCACGTAAAGTTGAACGTCTTTGACCGGTTCAGCTGCACGGGCGCCCGGGCTGCCTCGGGGAGCCGTGGCCTTGGTCTTCACATCGTCAGGACTCTCGTGAACCAGTATGGCGGACGTGTCTGGGCGGCCGACCGGGTTCCCGGAAAACCCGAAGAAGGGGCGACCATCAAGATCATCCTGCAGAAGTGTTAGTGGGGTTGTTCGGTCTTTCTGGCGTTGGGAGTCCGGGTTGATACCCATATACTTCCTCCGCGGTCTCCCCGGCTTCGCCGTGAGGGGAGCGTTCCCATATTCCCTTTCCTGCCCGGGCAACCCCGGACTCTCAGGGTTCTGTGTGGGGGAGCGATCGGGTGAAATTCCATGCGCAACGCCTCCCCGGGCCACTCCCTCCCGGTTTACGATCCAACAGGCAGAAAGCCCACGGCTTTAGTCGTGGGATGAATGCCGTCGACAACCACATTTATGCAAACAACAACTAGATACCATAATGCTTAAAGCATATCGTTATCGACTCTACCCGACCAGATCCCAAATCTCTCAGATGGAGCAGACGCTGGAGCTATGTCGATGGGTCTATAACGAGACGCTTGCATTGCGAAAGAACACCTGGGAACAGGAACAGTGTTCTCTTTCTCTGTATGAAACCAACAAACTCCTGACCCAATGGAAACAGGAGCGGCCTGAATTGAAGCAGGTCTTCTCACAGGTTCTTCAAAATTGTCAGATGCGTGTGGATCTTGCTTTC
>JAAZGM010000269.1 GCA_012511245.1 Methanomicrobiales archaeon
GCGATCAACCGGAAATTGCTCGCCCCGTTCCATTACTTCGGTGTCACCGATGTTGTAGACCTTGATACTGTGCCCTGGAAGCGGGGGACCTACGATCCCGCCGAACTCTCCAGGATCTACACCGGGAGTCAGGAGCGGGCAGATCTGATCATCAGGGCTGTGCAGGACTACACAACTGATCTCCACGATATCATCGGGCTCGGGTTCTGTGTCTCCGTTGAGCACGCTGAGTACATGGCTGCAGCATTCCAGGAGGCCGGTATCCCTGCAGCCTGCCTTCACAGCGGGAGTTCTCGGGATGAGCGTTCTACCATCCGGAACCGGTTGGTCGCTCGGGAGATCTACTTCATCTTCGTCGTCGACCTCTACAATGAAGGCGTCGATATCCCGGAGGTGAACACCATCCTCTTCTTGCGCCCCACCGAGAGTCTCACGGTCTTTATCCAGCAGTTTGGACGGGGACTCCGCCTCTCGGATGGGAAAGAGTGCCTGACAGTCCTTGACTTTGTTGGAAGTCACAACAAAAACTTCCCGTTCGGTGAGAGGGTTGCAGCGCTTCTCTCTCCTGGTGGGAGAACTCTGGTAGAACAGGTCTCTCGCGACTCCTATTCGCTCCCGAAGGGTTGTTATATCCACTTCGAGGAGAAAGCCCGGGAGAGGGTTCTTGAAAACATCAGGGCAAATATAGCGAATAGGGCCACGCTCATCCGCAAGATCCGTTCGTTTGAAGATGAGACCGGCGAACCTCTCACGTTCAAAAGATTTCTCCAGCGTTACAGCCTGCGGCCTCGTGATATATATCGAAGGGGTACGTTCTGTTCATTGGCCGCAGAGGCCGGTGTATATCCGGAAGTTTACGCGGATGAACGTCTCTTTCCCAGGACTGCCGCAATCAGGCTGGCGACACTGAATTCGCCGAAAGCGATCAGCTTCATCAGGGCCGTGCTCTCCAAGTCCTGTGATTACCCGCCACCAACCCTCTCGGAGCGCGAGAAGAACATACTGGCCCTGTTCCACTACTCGCTCAACGACACACCTCTTCGTGACGAGAATATGAGTATTGAAGAGATCTTCTCCGAGCTCTTTGCGTATGATGAAATCCGGCACGAGATCTGCGATCTCCTTGAGTATAACGAGGCAGATATTAGGTTCCTCCCGAGATCTCTCAACCTCGGTTTCGAGAACGCCCTCGAACTCCACTCTACGTACACCCGGGCTCAGGCGTTTGCAGCACTTGGCCACTATACTCTGACCCGGAGACCGGCAGGGGGCAGCCGGGAGGGGGTTGTGTACCTGGAGGATAAGATGGCCGACGTCTTCCTGGTCACCCTGAACAAGACCGAAGAGCACTACTCGCCCACAACGATGTATAAAGACTACGCGGTCAACGAGACCCTCTTCCACTGGCAGTCCCAGAGCACCACTTCTGCGTCATCGCCGACCGGCAGGCGCTACATCGAGCATGAACAACAGGGGAGCAAGGTCCTCCTCTTCGTCCGCGAGTACAACAAGGTCGACGGTGTCACACAGCCGTACATCTTCCTCGGGCCCGCCCGGTACCTCTCCCACGAAGGGAGCCGGCCGATGAGTATCACCTGGGAGCTCGACCACCCGATGCCGCCGGGCTTCTTCCTGAAGGCGAACAAGATGGTGGTCGGCTAGTCCCGTCGAAACCTACATCCTATCCAACATCAGATCATGAAGGAATGAACTGCTGCCGGCACAGAAGGAGCGTGCTGCCATTCTGACGAACCCACGCTGCCCGGCCGTCCTGGTCCACGGGTGGCGGAGC
>JAAZGM010000270.1 GCA_012511245.1 Methanomicrobiales archaeon
AAGCACAATCACAGTGGAGGCGGTCACGGCTACCGGAGCGCACCCTGCGGCAGAACTCGCCCGCCAGGAGAGCCGGTACCTGGAACTTCTCGCCGCGGCCGCATCATACCGGACGGATGACGACCGGCTGATCCTCTCCGGGCCGTCGGGGCGGGATCTCCTCATTTTTTCGCGAACAGAGGAGCCGGAACGTGCGCCACTGCTCGGGACGGCGTGGCACCTCACCCGCTACAGCACCAGCGGCAGCGCCGTCGCTGCACCGATCGCGGATACCGGGATCGACCTGATCTTCGAAGACGACGGCACGCTCGCCGGATCGGCGGGGTGCAACGCTTACTCGGCGCCCTACCGGGTCAACGAGACAGGACTTACAGTGGACCGGGTCATCGCGACAAAGACCTCTGCGAGCGAGCCCACGGGCATCATGGAGCAAGAGGCTGCATACCTCGCCCTCCTCCGGTCGGCGGCAGGCTACCGGATCGTCGGCGACGCCCTTGTGATCATCGACGGTGACGGCACGGCGATTCTCTTTTATGAAGCGGAGCCGTGAGGGGCTAACGGTAGAGCGAACTCTTTTTGCAACATTTTCTGCATTCTCCTCTGCTGTTTACAAAACATATCATCCGTATTGTTAGCGGCCTCGGATCGGAAGCACGGGGAGACTCCGGAAAAGAACCGCGCGCAGCTGTTCCCCGGGTATCGCCATGACTGCCCCTGTTCCGGGGTGGGGGTTGCCGAAGAAGGGTATATGGATATTCCCCTCTCAGCGCGGATGCTCTCTCTCAAAGTGAGAGCGAAAAATAAGTTACGCCCCTGGATACGACCGTTCCTCGGCCGGGAGGGAGTAGTGTACCTGGGCGATGACCCACGCGTGACCCGTCCCGCGGAGCACCATCGTCATCCGTCCGTTCAGGTCTTGCGGGACGCCGTCGGCGATGATATGGCAGGTCAGATCGGCCATAACCCAGGCGACCGTTCCCTCGGCGCTGATCTGCACATCGGAGAGACTGAGTGCAAATGTCTCCACCTGTGAAAAATCGCGCTCGATATGCCGACGAGATGCCTCCCTCCCGATCACTTTCTCGTCGATGCCGCTCCCGAAACCGCGGAAATCCGGGTCGGTGAGCGCCATGATGCTCCCGACATCCTTTCTCCCCGCAGCCTCCACCAGTCGTTGGAGTACTGCCATGATCTGATCCCGGGTCTGCTCACTGACTCGCATAAAGAGGGATTATGCCGAAAAAAGATATGCGTTTCGAGCAGACACGATAGTTCAGGGCGAGATGGTGCCGTGCGCGTCTCCTTCCCCGGGATCCCTTCCGGCTGCCCGGAGGTACGCGCGGAACTCCGGTGAGCGTGCAGCCTCGATGAGGGCTGCAACACCCTCATCCGCGGCAAACTCTTCTCTCACCACCAGATCGCACGTCTCATGGCCGATCGACGTGAACCGAAGCCCGGCCGCCCGCGCCTCAAGAGCCGAACAGACCTGGACGTCCGGGGACCCGCCGGATGGGAGGGCATCGATCCCTTCCCGGGCAAACCATGCATCGAGGAGGAACTTCACCGCTACACTCCTCGGGCGGCCGGTGACTCGGAGTGACGCGAGACTCCCGGCATCGAGGGGCTCGGCCGACGCAACCCCGAACTCCGTCCGGGCAACCGGCACCCGGAGAAGGTGCGCATCAGGCAGGTACCGGAGCACCTGATCGCTCCATGCCGACGCAATCTCAGGAAGCACAACCGTTGCCGCGTGGCAGGTCTTCATCCGCAGGGCGAGCACTGCTCCAACCGTCGATGCGTTGCAGCAGTGGAGCAGGTAGCCCGAATCCGGGAGGCGGTTTGCAAGTTCAGTGAAGGCAGGGTCGCGCGGGCCGATGCAGATGAGCGTGCGCTCGATCGAAGCGGGCGGAACAGTGAGCCGGACGCGCACATCCTCACCCGCCTCGATCCCCTCGCGATCGGCCGGGATATGGATGTAACCGTTCGCCCGGACGACCGCCATCTGGATACCGCCGCCCCGGGGGTGGGGTGTCGCCCAGCAGGCACCACCGACTCGGCCGATTGAGACCGGGACGAACTCGTCGAACCCGAGATCGGATGCCAGCCTCCGCGAGAGCCTGACATCCATCCCGGCACACGGGATCGATGGGAGCCCCCACCACGAGAGGAGAGCTCCGGCAACCTCGCGGAGGATCGTCTGTGCGGCGACGGGATATCCCGGCATCCCGAGAACCGGTTTTCCGCCGACGTTTGCGAGCAGCACCGATTTTCCCGGCCTGACAGCGATCCCGTGGATGACGATCTCCCCGATCTCCTCGATGACGTCGCGAGAGAAGTCACGGGTGCCGGCCGACGAACCCGCCGAGAGGAGGACGAGATCGTTCTCAGCGACCGCCCTCTCCACCGCCTCCCGGATCAGACCGGGTTCATCGGGAACGATCCCGTAGCGGCGGCAGGTCGCCCCGACCCCGGTGAGGTAGGCTGCTGCCATGAGGGTGTTCGTCTCGACCGTCTCCCCGGGCCCGGGTGTTGTCCCGAGCGGCACAAGATCGCTCCCCGTCGGGACGATCCCGATCCGGACTGATCGGACGGCAAGCCGGTCTATACCATAGGTCGCAAGCGCGCCGATATCGAACGGCCTGATCCGGTGGCCTTTCGGGAGGACGAGTTCCCCTGCCCGGACATCCTCGCCGGCCCGGCGGATGTGCTGCCCGGGTGCTGCAGACTTCCGGATCCGGGGTATGCCGTCTTCGTCCCAGGTATCCTCGACCATGATGACGGCATCAAACGGTCGCGGGAGCACCTCGCCGGTGTTGATGCGGGCATACCCGACAAGGGGTATCGGCCGCTGATCCTGTGCGCCGAGGGTCTCGCCGCTCTTCACCGCGTAACCATCGAACTTCGCGATATCGGCGAGGGGAACGGAGTACCCCGCATACAGGGGGTCGGCCGTCACCCTGCCGACAGACTCTGCAAGCGCCACGATCTCGGCACGGCCGGGCGAAGGGAATTCCTGCTGCATGATAGCAAGCACTCCGGAGAGCGGGGTAAGATTCAGGTACCTGTGCGGCATATTCATGACTCCTGGACTGTTATATCTCTCTTTTTACGGGGAGTGGACGCTGCAATCAAAGAGCAACGCCTCATCGGCCGCAAGGATCGCATCGACGCTCTCCGGTGCACCCCGGAGGGTAAAGATCGCCTCACGCCCGGGGCAGGAGAAGACATATCGTTCTCCTCCCGAGCACCCCAGACGGCGATTTCCCGGACGCGCGCCGGTGATCCCGATGAATGCATCGGCAATACAGGGATCGGTGCCGGTTACGATGGAGACCTGCGGGGATGCAAGGTCGCTCTCAAAGATGCGGGTCGCTGCCTCCGCCATCCGCACCGCAACCGCTACACCGGGGCAGAACTCCCCGTGATAGTTCACGGCCTCACGGATGAGGCCGGCCCGGTACTCGCCGGGGCTCATCTTCCGGATCTTCTCCATCCGGTCGTGACCGGTCGCGGAGAAGATGCAATCCCATCCTCTCTGGTAGGGCTTGATATCGATCACCGGCGTCCCATCGATCAGGTCGACGTTATCGAGCAGAAGAAATCGGTCTTCGCGGAGACCGCGCAGCCGCACTATCGAGATGGAGAGGGGGTTAGGCCGAACCGGGGAGCGGAGCGAGAAGACACCTTTCTCCGGGAGATCGCATGAGACCTTCCGGGCGACCGCCCTCAGGACATCCCGTGCGGACTCGTGCATCCAGCAGATAAGGATCAGGTGCGAGCTCTCCTCGATACCATAGAGCCCCCTGGAATACCGGGAGAAGATCTCGATCTCGGCATCGACGCCCTGAACAGGCATATCGTTGCGGGAACGGATACCAGAATGAACGAGTCCGATAGGAGAGAGCTCCATGCGGTGCCTTCTATATAGATAGGATATACCTCCCCGTGAGGGGGGGAGGGGTCCTCCTCAGTACGCTACCTTCTCATAGTAGGACTGCGACCGGCAGTCGGTGCAGGCGCCGTCGACGAGCAGGTTGTCGGGAACCATCTCGCCGCATATGGTACAGATCGCGGACTTCCACGGCCATTTCTGGGGTACTTTCACCCGCACCCGCTCGAACGAGAGGATGTCACGCCCTGAATCGATGACTTCATCAATCAGGTCGATACCCCGGGTTCTCGGGTCAAAGAGCGGGTCCTTGGTATACCACAGGGCGAACGTCGGATACTTTCCAATCTTCTCACCGTCGACGAAGACCCGGAGCCCGTTCACGTATGGGGCATCGGCCGGTCCGTTCATGGTGATGGCGAACTTCCCGATCGGGATCACCCGGAGTCGGTGGTTGCCGGTCGTACAGTGGGCGACCACCTGCAAGGCGTCGGGCAGGCACTTGGTGGTCTCACAGACGGCGTAGATCTTCTCGCCGCGGGTGAACTCCAGAAGTTCCATGGCGTAATCCACCATGAAGACGCCGATCAGGAGTCCGGGGGCGGCAAAGGTATGAAAGTCAATACATCGTTTGAAGTCCCCAATCAACTCAGGAGAGGAGCCTCTTGATTCGAGCCGGGCCTCGATATCTTCCCACGTATGATTCAGTCTCGGTTGCACGGAGAACTGTTTAGTCTGGGTAGGTTGTAAACATTTTGGATCAGTAAATTACATTTAATTTACTTAAAACGGGTTGTCGCCGCATATCCTCGATGATGTGGTACTTAATCGCATGATCATCGGTACAGGGCATGATATCCCGGGTGCTGCGGATTGAGTCCGAGTGTGATCAACTATACATCATGAGATATCTGCAAAGGTTAAAAGAGTAAGTTTAAATTTATATACTACTTAGTTAAGTAAAGCCACTATTAACATGCCCGGTCCATCCGGGACATGCCTGGCCAAACCGACGTTGAATGCAACTATCGGGAGAATTCACATGACTGACACTAATGGCAAATTACGTTACGTTCCCACAACCTGTCCCTACTGCGGCGTAGGGTGCGGGCTCAACCTTGTGGTGAACGACGGCAAGCTTGTGGGGGTCGAACCCTACAAGAGGAGCCCGATCAACGAGGGTAAGCTCTGCCCC
This sequence comes from Methanomicrobiales archaeon, assembly GCA_012511245.1. Taxonomy (GTDB): domain Archaea; phylum Halobacteriota; class Methanomicrobia; order Methanomicrobiales; family Methanoculleaceae; genus Methanoculleus. The sequence continues at coordinate 5,085 of JAAZGM010000270.1, forward strand.
AAGGGAGCCACCTGCTGGGAGTTCGTCCAGAGCCCCGACCGTCTGACAAAGCCCCTCATCAAGAAGAACGGGGAGTTCGTCGAGGCATCATGGGATGAAGCATACGACCTCATCGCCTCGAAGTTCACGGAGATCAGCGACAAGTACGGGCCGGACGCCCTCGGGTTCCAGGTCTCGTGCCGGACTCCGAACGAAGAGTGCTACATCATGCAGAAACTCGCGCGGGTGGCCTTCAAGACCAACAACATCGACAACTGCGCGCGTATCTGCCACGGGCCGTCTGTCGCCGGACTCTCGCTCTCGTTCGGCTCCGGCGCCGCGACGAACCCCTTCGAGGATGTCAAGAACGCCGACGTCATCTTCATGATCGGCGCGAACAGCGTTGAAGCACACCCGCTCGCAGCACGCCGGGTTCTCCAGGCGAAGAAGGCGGGCAAGACGGTCATCGTCTGCGACCCGCGTTTCACACCCACCGCGCGTCTGGCTGATGAGTACGTCCGCTACAACCCCTCGACGAACATCGCCCTGATCAACTCGATCATGTACTGGATCATCCAGGAGAACCTCCACGACAAGGAGTTCATCGAGAAGAGAACGTCCGGGTTCGACGAACTGAAGAAGACCGTCGAGAACTACGCCGAGGTCGAGTCGATCACCGGCGTACCCACCGAGCGCGTCAAGGAGATCGCCCGTATTTACGCTAACGCAGGCAATGCGGTGATCATCTACTGTCTCGGCATCACGGAGCTCTCCACCGGCACGGACAACGTCCGGTCGCTCGGAAACCTCGCGATGCTCACCGGCAACGTCGGGAGACCCGGTGTCGGTGTCAACCCGCTCCGTGGCCAGAACAACGTCCAGGGCGCCTGCGACATGGGTGCATACCCGAACGTCTTCTCCGGCTACCAGAAGTGCGAGGACGACGCCACCCGGAAGCGCATGGAAGAACTCTGGGGCGTCACCGGGCTTGCCAGCAACTACGGCGTGACCCTGACCGAACAGATCACCCAGTGCGGCGACCCGATCAAGGCGATGTACATCTTCGCGTTAAACCCGGTCGTCTCCTACCCCG
>JAAZGM010000271.1 GCA_012511245.1 Methanomicrobiales archaeon
ACCCCGGATCGGTCAATGCCTCCATGTAACCGGTCATCTGCGTCGTGAAGACGAGTTCGCCGGAACATGCCCCTTCAACGCCAAAACCGTCCCCGACAACAGATGTTCCGTCTTCAAGACCCAGAACCGCCTTCATGATTTACCAGAATATGTGGATCAGAATCCTTCTTAACGGTAATGACGGACCGAACACCCGCCCCCGCACCCCTGCAAGAAACCCGGAATGGCGGGTTTTTCTGACCCGAAATGTTGAAGGCGACCGGGGGCGAGATGACACGTATGGACACAGGCGCGACGGAGAAGATCCAGATCATCGAGACGCCCGAAGGGACGTTCACGATCAGGCTCATCCTCGACGATCTGGGGGACATCTACCCGGGCATGGTCCGGTACACCGTCGAAGTTCTCCGCGACACCGAGACGGTCTACACCTACACGATCAACACCTATGAGAGCGCGCGCCAGGACACCCTCTTCGATACCCGGAAAGCGGCGGAGGTTGTCTTCACCCGGCTCGTGCACGATGTGGCAGCCCGCCCCCATCGCTACACCCGGCCGCGGGTCTTCACCCGCCCGCTCCCGGGAACCGGCGCGATCGACATCGTCATACTACAGGGGAGCCCGCGACGGTTCGGGAACTCCGCGAAAATTGCATCATGGTGCGACGATGAGGCGGCACGGACCGGCCTCACATCGCGGATCTTCTACCTGCAGGAGATGGATATCCGGCCGTGTATCGGCTGTTACGTCTGCTATAATCAGGGTTACTGCCCGATCGAGGACGATATGCCCCCGATCATCAAGGCGCTTGAGGGCGCTTCCGTGGTCGTCGTCTGCACCCCCGTCTACACCGGCACCGTCCCGGCAACCCTCAAGGCCGTGATGGACCGCTGTCAGTGGCTTCACGCTCGGGAGAATGTCCTGGGAAAGGAGGTGCATGCCCGGGGTCTCCTCGTCGCCGTCGCAGGGCAGCAGGGAACCAGACCGTTTGCCTGCGTGACGGGCGTTGTGGGGATGTTCATGGAGAACCTGGGCATCCGTTCCGCCGCGCCGGTGCTGATCGGCGGTCTTGACCGGGCAAGAGACGTGGAAAAGATGGATGGGGTTGAGGATGGTGTCCGGGCGGCACTGCGTGCGCTCCTTGCGCCCCAAAACGAAGAATAATATAGCATCCATCCCCCACCGATGATGCATGGCTGAAGTGACAGTTGAGATCGTCGGGCTCGAAGAGTCCGAGTGTGGTCCGTTTCCCTGCGACGAGACGAGGTCCTGCGGTCTTGAGACCTGCTACCCCTCAAACCGCCTGCTGGACGCCATCAGCGCGCTGCGAGACGAGTTGATCGCCGCCTACGGCGATGCGATCGAGGTGAAGACGACGCTGATCGACGACGAGATGCCCGACTATGTGAGAAAGCTCATTGAGGAGCGCCACCCGCCCATCCCGATCATCCTTGTCAACGGCAGACTTACGTCGATCGGGAGGGTTTCGCTCGACCTGATAAAAGAAGAGATTGATTATGCCCTGGAAGAATCTTAGAATATCTTCTTGAGTTCACCGGTCGCAAGGTCGAAGTAGAGACCATGAAGCCGGACACGCCCTTCTTTTTCGGCAGCCATGACCGGCGGGTAAGTCCTGAGGTGCTCAAGCTGCAGTCCGACGTTCTCGATCTCGACGAGCCTCCGCCAGATATTCTCCTCTTCGGGGGTTTGCGGCACCGGCATCCGGCACGCAACGCGGAGTTTCGCCTCTTTGGCGTTGTTGAGCCAGAGCGGAATATATGCATCGTCGCTCTCGTGGTCGAGCGCTTTGATGGCGCCGCAGTCGGAGTGCCCGCAGATGACGATATCCCCGACTTTGAGGTGGTTGACCGCGTACTCGAGAACGGTCGCGAAGTTCCAGTCGTGAGTCGGGACGATGTTGCCGATGTTGCGCTGCACGAAGATCTCGCCGGCCTTAGAACCCGTGATGCGTTCAGGATCTACTCGTGAATCGGAGCACCCGATCCAGAG
>JAAZGM010000272.1 GCA_012511245.1 Methanomicrobiales archaeon
ATCGTGCCGTAGCGTCCCATCAGGACGACCTCCTCGACCGTGAACGGCGTGAGCGGGTCGAAGGCGAAGTTCTGGAGGAGGTAGCCGACCCGGCACCGCACCCGCACCCCGTCTCCCCGTACGTTCTGCCCGCACACGACGGCCTTCCCGTGGGTGATGGGGAGCATCCCGTTGATGGTTTCGAGCAGCGTGGTCTTCCCGGCCCCGTTCGGGCCGCCTATCACCACGAACTCGCCCTTCCCTACCGAGAGGGAGATGTCCTGCAGGGTGGGGCGGTCCGCCCCTTCGTAAGCGGTATACACGTTTTCAAGCCTGATGACAGGCTCCGGTGAAGTCATGGCCCTTCAGGACGAGGAGAGTTCGAAGAGTTCATCGTCGCGCATATAGTACATCTCCTCGGCCACGGCTTCGATCGCGGCCTCGTAGTCCATATCCCGCCCGGGGAGGGGGAACGGGCGCGGAGTGACGGCGATCCGTCTCCCGTCGGCTTCAAAGGTGCAGCTGACGGTCTCCGAAGAGATGATCTCGATGTTTCGCTTCCCAAGCGTACACCCGCTCCCGAGCTGGACGCCGTCTGCCAGGCAGGACTGCGGGGGCACCCCGGCACAGCGGATCTCGGCTTTCATCCGGAACGGATCGTCACAGAAGGTACCTCGTACATACTTTCCGATCCGGTACCCAAGGACGATATAAGGCCCCAGGTGACCGTGGAACGCGGCAAGGTCGGCTACGGAGAAGTCATTTTTGATATTATAGTATTTGCAATGGCGGTGGGTCTCTGCATCCATGGAGTATCGTCTGTAAAGATAATATTTAATAATTGTTTATTCAGACTACGTATGAAATAAGCGTCGCTATTTCTCATCAAGGTCAGGTGTTTTTCCAATGTACAACCCGGAACGATCATACAGGACGGCTGGTGAAGGATGACCGAAACGCACCAGATCCATGGAGTCATGGATGCGGAGGATTACGACCATCTCGTCAGGGCCATTGTTCCCGGCCAGCCTCTCCTCCTTGCCACCATCATCGATTACCTGCCTCCCCACCCACGGCGGATTCTTGAACTTGGCTGCGGGACCGGGATCCTCACCACGATGGTTCAGGAAGAGTATCCCGACGCGGAGATAACCGGGATCGACCTCTCCCCGGAGATGCTGAAGACGGCAGCGGCAAAACCCGATCTTGCCGGGGTCGAGTTTCTTGCACAGGATCTGCGGGATGCATGGCCGACCGATCGCTACGATGTGATCGTCACCTCCCTCTGCCTCCACCACGTCTCAAAGGAGGACCGGGTTATGGTCGCCCGCCGGGCCTTGCAGGCGCTTTCGCCGGGAGGCCGGTTCATCTGCGGGGACATCTTCCGGGCCGGAGACGACCGGGAGGAGCAGATGCAGAGGGAGATCTGGTGCCGGGGCATGGAACAGCAGGGAGTTCCCGGCGACGTCATCCGGGGAATGGTGGCACAGCGGGAGAAGCACATGTCTACGTTCACCACGGTATCAGAGTTCCGGGAGATGCTGGTGGAGTCGGGGTTCGGCCATGCGATTGTGCCGTTCACCTCAGGCTTCGTAGGCCTGGTGGTGGGGTTTGCAGGAGAACCTGAGGGGGTTTGATGGGAGATAACCTCCCATCCTTCTGCATTTCCCGCCCGTGCCCGCGGACACTTGCATGCCACAGGCAGAGGCCGCCGTACAATCCCGGGCCTGACAGGTGCATGCCTCCTGCCGTGGCCCCGGATTTGTCCGTGATACAAGAAAGCGGGAAAGCACCGCTGTCCAATCATTCAACCGTCTGCCCGGATACGACTCCCATCTTTTCCGGCCGTGCAACCGGAAGCAGTCGTGCACTGGACCCCAGACAATAGGGTGCCGTCCCGTGACTGCCTCCGGGAAAGAAAAAGGAGATTTGGATTGGACGTGCAGTGGAACGCCGGGACGGACATGAGTTGAGGCGATAGATACATGCTGTCCGAAATATTCAGAGGGTGCATCAACCCTCTGACATAAGTATTACTTTAATAAATAAAAATATTACTATTTGTGTATCGGTTGTGAAATGGTAATAACCGTGCAGGAATGGCTGCACTTCCCTTGACAACGCCCGGGGAGCGCGGCCGCATCGGGCTCTCTGCACCCCTCGTACGGGCCGGCCGCCGGAGCAACCGCCGCAGTCGAAAACAATCAACGTTAATACTCCTCCGCACCATCGGATAGTTATATGAAGGATCCCCGGCACATCGCCGGTTTCCCTGTTCTCAAGGGGTTCAAGACTGTCCGTAAGGAGGGAGAAGCGGCATGATGGCTGCACCCTACGTCCCGGAGCCGCTGCCCCCGGCCGGCATCGACTGGGAGACCCACATCCCCCGGATAGCGTCGGCGAACCGCGCTTTCGCCCGGTACGACGGCATCCTCCAGGCGATCCCGAACTCCTGCTCTCCCCGCTCCTGACGCAGGAGGCGGTGCTCTCCTTGAGGATCGAGGGGACGCAGGCGTCGCTCGAGGACGTCCTGAGATTCGAGGCGAACCCGCAGGAGCGGATCAACGACATGACCCTTGCCGACATCCAGGAGATCATCAATTACCGGGAGGCGCTGAACGTTGCGGTCGACGCCCTCAAGACCCGGCGACTGGATACCGCCCTCATCTGCGACCTGCACCGTATCCTGCTCGCCGACAGCCGGGGCATGGAAAGGGAACCGGGGTGCATCCGCACGATCCAGAACTTCATCGGCCGGGATGCACATAGCGAGCACGCGATCTTCGTCCCGCCGGCACCGGAAAGGGTTCCCAGGGCGCTCGCGGACTGGGAGGCCTACCTGCAGCAGGTGGAAAAAGACGTCCTCGTCCAGCTCTCCGTCCTGAAAGCGCAGTTCTAACTCATCCACCCGTTCTGCGACGGCAACGGGCGTATCGGGAGGATGCTCGTTCCGCTGATCATGTACGAGAAGGGGCTGATTGGAAGCCCGATGTTCTCTATCAGCGCCTACCTCGAACGGAACCGGCCGATCTACTACGAGTGGCTGCTCGCGGTCTCGCGGGAGGGGGACTGGAACGGCTGGATAGCGTTCTTCCTCCACGCTATCGAGGAACAGGCAGGGGCAAACGGCCGGAAAGCAAAGGCAATCCTCGACCTTTACGACGAGATGAAACGGACGGTGCCGGAGGTGACCCGGTCGCAGTATGCCGTCGCCGCGTTCGACGCGCTCTTCGCGACGCCGATCTTCATCCCATCCGAGTTTTACGAGCAGACAGGGATACCGAAGAAGACGGCAAACCGACTCCTCCAGCAACTCCGGGAACAGGAGATCATCACCATCATCGCCGAGGGCGGGGGACGGCGTGCTACGACCTACGTTTTTTCGCGCCTGATCGCCGTCACCGAGGGAGACCGGTTGTGAGTATTCTGATGCCTGTAAACCCGGTTGCGTATGTGAAAACCCGATCCGATATACGCAAACCATAGTTCTGGGAACGTTTGTGGGTCATCTACGATCCACAATAGAATTTGTGGGACATAAATCACATAATATGACCCACAAATGTCTTTGCGGGACACCGGCGACGCACAGCGATCGAACCTGGCCGGCCACCGAGACAGCGGGCTGCGGCGCGGGGACGGCGGCATGAGGGTGGGAACAGGACGGCCGAATGCGAATCTTTTCGATCCCGGAAGATAGAGATCTACCATGCGTGAAGAGACCGCCGCAATGCTCGACCACGTCCGGGCGGCACTCCCGACATCAGGGGCGCACGGGTTTGACCACACCCTCCGGGTCGTGCACCTCTGCGAGGCGATCGGCGCCCGTGAGGGAGCGGACATGGCAGTC
>JAAZGM010000273.1 GCA_012511245.1 Methanomicrobiales archaeon
GCCACGGCATCATCTGGCGGTCCTACGCCGGGGATATCCTCAAGGCCTACACCGACTGGAGCCGGGGCGTATCGAAGAACAAGGTCACAATCGTCTACGACACCATGCACGGCTCGACCACGATGCTGGCCTCTGCGATCGCCGAGGGAGTCATGGCTGAAGGCGCCGACGTCCGGGTCTGCCTCCTCCGGGACGGTCGCTACGAAGGAACACACAGGAGCGACGTCGTCACGGAGGTGCTCGACTCGAAGGCGGTCATCGTCGGGTCGCCGACGCTCCAGGACGAGGTTCTCCCCACGGTGGCAGGGTTCCTCAGCTACCTCCGGGGACTGCGGCCGGGGCGCCTTACCGCAAAGAAGATCGGGTGCGCGTTCGGCTCCCACGGCGGCATGGGCGGTGCGGTCGCACAGGCGGAGGAAGCCCTGAAGGCGGCGGGGATCGAGGTGATCGACGGCGGGTTCCACGTGAACTACCGCCCGGACGCCGACGAGCTTGCCCGGGCGTATGAACTCGGGCGGAAGGTGGCACGGGAGATCCGCACCCGTTGATACCTCCTCTTCGCACGCACCATCCGAATCCCGATATAGACCCGGCATGCGCGGATCGTCGGGTGACCCAATATGTTGGGCAGACGTCCAACGTGCCCCGGGAAAGTTGCCCGGGGCGATACTCTTTTTCGTCTTCTCTGTGCCGTACAGCAGAGAGACGTGCCACGCTTTCACGGCCGGGGAGTGTAGCCCTGATAAACGGCATCTACCTGCCGGGAGTTGAACGGGTATGAAGCGCCGCTGCGGGTCAACGGTGCGGCCGGAGCCGTTGCTGGTTCTGTCCGGGATCAGTTGGTGTGGAGGGGCTTGCTGAGTGGATCTTCATGCAAGACCGAGATCTTCGCCGCGAGCTCTCTTCCGGACATTCGGCGGCGTGATCCCGGTGAACATCATCGTCCGGGACTTCCTCTTCTCGGCGAAAACCTATAATCCTTGTGAGACCAAAATCTATTCATTAGCGCGGATATGACGAAAAATGCCCTGTTCGTGAAACGATCAAAGGACGTTTCGCTATCCTGCCGGAGAGGGTCATGATCAGTGATACCGAAATGTATGCCCTGAGTATCATCACCGAGAATAGGGCTGGCGTGCTTCGCGATGTGGCCACGGTGATGGCGGATTACCGGGCAAACATCCAGATGATCCAGCAGTCGATCATCACCACCGGCCCGAACACCGGGAGGGCTTACCTCTACTTCGAGTTCGAGGAGTGCGGGAACCACCCTGAACTCATCGCCGATCTGGCGAAGGTGCCGTCCGTCGTTGAAGTCACCATGTATCCGCCGTTCTCCCGGATATTCGGCTCAAGGGTGATCATCATCGGCGGTGGCGCGCAGGTGGCGCAGGTGGCGATGGGTGCGGTGAACGAGGCGGACCGGCACAACATCCGTGGCGAGCGGATCTCCGTCGATACGATCCCGCTCGTCGGTGAGCAGAACCTCGCGCTCGCCGTCGACGCGGTGGCACGGCTTCCCCGGGCATCGATCCTGGTGCTTGCCGGGTCGCTGATGGGCGGCGAGGTCTCGCGGGCGGTCGACCGGGTCAAGGCAGCGGGCATCCCGGTGATCGCCCTCAAGATGGCCGGGAGCGTTCCGGAGCACGCCGATCTGGTCGTGACCGATCCGATCCAGGCGGGGGTTTTTGCTGTGATGCACGTCAGCGGCAAGGCCGTCTTCGACATCAACCGTGTGCGGGGGCGTGAGTTCTGATGGACCCGATCGATATGGCCGTCCGGGTGCTCTCGCACGACGGGCTCATCGTCTACCCCACTGAGACGGTCTATGGCCTCGGGGCGGACGCCCTCTCGGAAGATGCGGTGATGCGGGTCTACGAAGCCAAGAACCGGCCGGTGGGCAAACCGATATCGGTCGCGGTCTCGGATATGGAGATGCTCGATGCCGTCGCGGTGGTGGACGATCTCTCCCGGGCGTTCATCGAGCGGTTCCTGCCCGGCCCGGTGACGGTGGTCCTCCCGGCGAAGTCATGCCTCCCGGCGGTGCTGACGGGCGGGACCGGCCTCATCGGGATCCGGTGGCCCGATCATGAGATCGCGCTTGCCATCATATCGCGGTTCGATGCGCCGATAACATCCACCAGTGCGAACATCGCAGACGACATCCCGCCGACCAGCCCCGAAGAGGTCTCTGTTCCCCACGACTACCTGGTCGACGGGGGGGATCTCCCCGGGACACCGAGCACGGTGGTAGACCTCTCCGCCCGGCGCATCCTTCGCAGGGGTGCGGAATGGGAGGCGGTAGAGGCATTTCTGGAGACTTCAGGGTGATTCATGCGATCAATACGGCTCCGTGACTTCATCGAGGACCGCGAGGGGTGCATCTATGCGGTCTCGAACTACGACAACGCTGAGCGGATCGGGTGCATCCTCCGCTACGTCCCCGACGCGGCCGGGGAGCGGACGAATCCCGCTGGCCGACGATACAAAAAATATGATTTTTCCGAGTCATTCGACTGGATTCGGGAACACAAACCGGAGTACCTGGATAATGTCCACCGGGTTCCCCACTGCGACGTGACGCGGGTCTACAAGCCTGAAGAGGAGATCGCCGATCTGATAGCCCGGAATGCCCGGGTGGCGCGCCTTATCTCCCATCTCTCTCTTCCTGCGGGATCGTACGGGTGTACGGGCTCGCTCCTCTGCGGCCTCGAGAACGATGCCTCGGACATCGATCTGGTGGTCTACGGCGATGCCTGGTTCGTCGCGCAGCGCCGCCTCCGTGCCCTCATTGGGCGTGGGTTGATCCCTCCGATGAGCACTGCGATGTGGCGGAAAGTCTACGACAAGAGAGTGCCCGAGATATCCTTCGACGCTTTTGTCCAGCACGAGCAGCGGAAATGGAATCGGGGTGAGTTCGAGGGAACCTACTTCGACCTCCTCTACACCCGCGACTACGATAACCTGAATGCGGTTCCGCCCGGCAAGGGGACGGTGCTCGGCCGGGCGACGATCGAGGCGACGGTCACCGATGCGTCGCTCTCCTTCGACAACCCGGCGGTCTACGCTGTGGATCACGACGAAATCTCCCGGGTGCTCTCCTTCACCCACACCTACTCGGGTCAGGCGCTCGCGGGGGAGGTCGTCGAGGCGAAGGGCGTCGTCGAGGAGCACGGCGACGAACGGTGGCTGATCGTCGGGACGACCCGCGAGGCGAAGGGCGAGTATATCGTCTCGAAGACGCTGCTTGAGAGCGTCTAAAAGAGATCCGAGAGTCGTCGCGGTCCGGTGGTGCACCGCTCGAAGTGTGGGCAGCCCTCGCAGGGAGCCCGGAGTGGGCGGGGCGGGAGATCGCCTGCGACCACCCGTTTCGCCGCCCGGATAGCCCTGATCATCTCCCGCCGGTCGCGCGGCTGGGGTTCGACGTATCGGCAGATGCCGCTTGCGACATACTCAACGTAGCCGCCGGCGACGGGGTGGCCGAGGGTCTCTTTGATGCAGGCTGCGTAGCAGGCGATCCGGAGCCGATCGGTGCCGTAGGCCCCTGCCTTCGGCGCGGTGCTCGACCGGACGATGGCAAACGTGCCGTCCTCGAAGATCTTATCGACTCTCCCCCGGATGCCGAGGGTGTCGGACTCGACGGTGAGATCGGTCTGGACGGGCCGCTGCCAGGCGGTCTCGCTGCAGGCGCCGATGCACTCATCGAAGAGTTCCTGGATCTCTTCATCCGCATCGGGGAGGATATGGAGTATCTCCCGCCAGATCTCCTCTTCTTCCAGGAGTTCCCCGAGGTGTGCGGAGACCTGTTTACAGACGGCGTAGCGCGGCGACTCCGGGTGCTCGTCCGAACGCTCGAAGTAGTAGCGCCGGGGGCAGATGTGGCAGGCGATGACGCCGGATACCGGGATGTAGTCGGCCATGCA
>JAAZGM010000274.1 GCA_012511245.1 Methanomicrobiales archaeon
ATTAACCTACCTATAATGAATGGAGTTATGTGATGCAGATACGCGACTGGCTGCCGTTTCTTGGAATAGCCCTGATGCTCCTGTTCGTCCAGATCATCGCCGTCATCCTCGTCACGCCGATGCAGGCAGCGGGGCTTGTTGCATTTGAAGACCCGGAATCGGTGGCGAATCCGTTGATATTTATAGGGATGCTGCTCCTCTTCACGCTGGTTCTGCTCTTCCTGATCCGGACGGGAGGACGGCGGTTCATCGCCCTATTCATCGGATTTGCCCTTTTCATGACGTTCCTCTACATATTCGGTTCGCTCTCATTCCTTCTTCTCGGGGCTACCACTGCTGCCGCGGTTGGAACGCTCATCGGCGCAGTTCTTGCCACTGCGCTCCTCTATCTCTACCCTGAGTGGTATGTCATCGATGTCCTCGGAGTGCTGATATCTGCGGGGGTTGCATCCATCTTCGGGGTTTCTCTCGCTGTTTTGCCGGTTTTCGTGCTGCTCGTGCTGCTCGCGATCTACGATGCCATATCGGTCTACCGGACGAAACATATGATAACCCTCGCTGAAGGTGTCCTCGAGACAAAAGCGCCTATCATGGTCGTTGTCCCAAAAAGAGGGGATTATTCGTTCAGGAAAGAGGGGCTCAGCATCGATGAAGGAAAAGAGCGCGGCGCGTTCGTGATGGGGATGGGCGATCTCATCATACCCACGATCCTTGTCACCTCATCGCATGTCTTCGTGGATGCGCCCGCTGTTCTCTGGGTTCTCTCCGTCCCGACGCTCGGCGCGATGGCGGGGGCGTTTGCAGGTCTCGCGGTGCTCCTCTACTTCGTCAATAAAGGCAACCCGCAGGCAGGGCTCCCCCCCCTGAACGGCGGGGCTATTCTTGGGTTTCTGGTTGGGGCGGCTCTCGCAGGCTCGTTTTCGTGGCTTTCGCTCGGTATGTGAGCAGGAGAGCGAGCACCTCCTCCACCCCTTCGCCGGTGAGCGTCGACATCGCCGGGTATCCCTCAAGTCCCTGGATATCCGCCTTGTTTACGACCGTGACAACCGGGACACCGACGAGTTCGCGTATCTCATCGAGGAGTCGGGTCTGGTCGCCGAGCGAGTAGCCGCAGTGCTCACTTGCGTCCAGGATGAAGAGGACGACGTCGGCCGTGTTGATGATGGCGCTGACCGCCTGACGCTCGATGAGGTTCCTCTCCTCTACCGGGCGCTCGAGGACGCCGGGGGTATCGATGAACTGGATCCGCTCACGCTTCTCGATATCCCGGTGGCCGACGATGATCCCCTTTGTGGTGAAGGGATAGGCGGCGATCTCGGGCTCCGCCGTCGAGACGAGCCTGATGAACGAGGATTTGCCGATGTTCGGGTATCCTGCGACGACCACGGTGAACTCATCCTCGTTCACGTGCGGAAGTTTCCGAAGTATGTTTCTTGCTTCGTTGAGGAAGAGGAGATCGTCTTCCACCTGATGGACGACCGAGGCCATACGGGCGACGGCCTGTCGCCGTTTCTGGTCGGTATCTTCGGCTTTTCGCATGCTGCGGGCATATCCGGAGCCGATGACCCTGACCTGATCGGCCGCCCAGGTGACGGCGCCGAGGGACTTTTTTATCCGGTCGAGCGAGACGAGGATGTCGGTCACGTCCTGGTAGAAGGGGGGGAGGCGCTCAAAACTCGGGAATGAGGTGACCACGCTCTTCAGTTTGTCGTGGATGGCGCTCCCGACCGCCCGCACAAACTCCTCGTTCGCGGTATCGATGTTGATCTTGAGTTTCTTTTTGGCTGCCGCTCTCCGAAGACTGCGGTCGAGCACTTCATCAGCCGTCGGAACGGTCGGGATGGTTTCAAATTCCACGGTACGCACAACCTAATGTATTTAAACAACATATAATGACTGATAATTATGGAGCTCTCCCCGATTCAGAAGGATATCCTGATAACCTTGATTACCCTATACCATCAGTCTTCCCACTCTATAAAAGGTGAGGAGATCGCGGAGGTGCTGAAGCGCAACCCCGGCACTGTCCGCAACCAGATGCAGGCACTGAAAGCCCTTGGACTGGTCGACGGCGTTCCCGGTCCGAAAGGAGGATACAGCCCAACTGCACGCGCATACAAAGAGCTGAATCTCGGAGACCTTGAGCACCAATTCGAGGTGCCGATCTTCCGCGGCGGCGAGAAGGTGAAGGGCATCCGCGTCACGGAACTCGGGTTCACCACCCTCTGCCACCCCGACCTCTGCCAGGCGATGGTCAGGATCATCGGGAGCGTGAAACTCTTCCGCATCGGGGATATGGTCTCGATAGGGCCCACTCCGGTGAATAAACTCCTTGTCCGCGGCGAGATCTTCGGGATGGATGAGAATCAGCAGGTGCTCCTCATCAGCGTCTCTGAGATGATATCCCTCCCGAAAAAATCCATCAAACATTATATGAGCACCCCACTCCTGACCCTGCCGCTCACCGCCACCCTCCGTGATGCCGCGCATCTCTTCCATACTCATCACATCCACGGTGCGCCGGTGCTGAAGGAGGGGGGCGATCTCGCGGGCATCGTGACGCTGAGCGATCTCGCCCGCGGCCTGGATGAAGGATTGACACTGGATGTGCCGGTTACCAGGGTCATGACACGTGAGGTGATCGAGGCACCGTCGTCGATCCAGCTCTATGATCTTGTGGGCCGGTTCAAGGAACGGGAGATCGGGAGATTGATCGTGGTCGAAGAGGGTAAGCCCATCGGGATCATTACCCAGACCGATATAATTCGGGTCTTTCCCTCACTTTGATCCCTTTCTCGTTCGAAATTTTGAGCTCCAACCCCTCTGATCACGGATAAGTATTTATATGTGGATACCCATGGTGCTTCTGTTAAACGGGTTCTGTGGGTGAGTGTATTTCACAGAACTCAGTGAAAAGGGGGAAATGGATCATGACAGATATACCTCTGGCACCTGTTGGCAGAATCGTGAAAAAGTCCGGCGCGGAGCGTGTGAGCTCCGATGCTAATGAAGAGCTCGCGAAACTGATGGAGCAGTATGCATCACGGATCGCGAAAGAAGCTATCAAACTTGCTGGCCACGCAGGCAGGAAGACGGTCAAGGCAACCGATGTTCGAATGGCAGCCGAGACCGTGAAGTAACCCAAAACCACACTCTTTTTCATCTGGAGCAG
>JAAZGM010000275.1 GCA_012511245.1 Methanomicrobiales archaeon
ACGCCCCGATCATGACCTACAACGGGACGTCGCTCCTGTACCTGAACGCGTCGTACGGCTGTTCTTCCGGGCCGGCAGAATCTTCCCCCGATCTTGACGGAATCGTAGCGCGGTACCGGGCGGCCCATCCCCCCGGGAGCATCGGCGCCGATCCCGCCCGTGAGCCCTGCGAGGCTTACTCAAAGACCGGGGAGTTCGTCGAGGCCGTCGGCGGGCTCTTCGAACTTGTCCGGAAGGTCCCCGCCGCCGCCCGGCTCCTCTCCGATGGGGGCGAGATCGCGGGCGTCGTTGTCGTCTGTCCGCCGTCCGCCGCATCCGAACCGGGAGACCCGGGATGCTATCCTGCGGTCCGTATCAGGTACGGGGAGATGACGACCGATTACCTCGTCAACATCGACTGTATGTGCATCGAGAAGACCTCCGTCGGGGTTCCGTCCGGGTATCTCTCCCGTACCGTCGATAATGTGACCTATATCATTCACGACGGCGATGTGGTGCTCGCCCTCTGAAAGATCAGTATTTCGCTAAAATTTCTGAGGAACCACCCCGGAGGTCAAACCACTGACTTCATTTCGCGGCTTCGCGTCAACGCGAGAGATTCTGTCGACACCAACACTCATTCATTCACGTGGGAGAACGCGAAGCCCGGTGTCCGGGTGCTGCCAACTCCTCGTTGCATCGTCGCACGAGCCACATCGTTGCCGGGCGGCCAAAATGAGCGAAGTACTGAGGATGGGCGCGCTCCCGGTTTGCGTGCGGAGTCGCTCTCGCGCGGCCCGACATTCAGATGTGTATCATCGAGATCGTTTACAGTTGAAATCCGGATCCCGATCCAGAGCCATGGGGCTCAGCGTACGCCTCCCCGCTGATCGTGCGCCACTATCAGTTGTCATCTGGAATCCTTCCCTATCGGCAGGCATGACCCCGGAACACCGAATATCCCTTCGTTGTGCAGGTTCTCCCCGGCCAGCGACGGCTTTGTTCGGGTTCAAAATCGATCGGGAAGGCCCAACATGTAGACGATCGTGACAGAAATCGTTTATAGAGGAGTGTTGATAACTCACCTGTGGATACCGAAGCCGGTATCCCGAAGCGGGGGGGTTCACCTGGCCCAGTAGCGAATTGGATGAGTGAACGTCCCGCATGCCCGGAGGCAAAGGGATGTACGCATTCTCCATACTTGAAGGTATGCCCCTCCTGCCTTTGGGAGGAGGAAAACGAAATGAACGGAAAAATTGGAATGCGAGCATTTTCCATCCTCCTCACCGGACTGCTGGTGAGCGTGGTTGTGGTATCGATGGCAAGTGCGCAAACAAGTATGGATGCGATCGCTGAGGAAGAACTTGCGGATAGCGTAATCATCACTCCTGACTTCAGTTCTCAGGATATTGTCGTTTCACCATCGTTAGGGGAAGACGACCTGATAACACTGGTGTTTCCGGAATCCTGGATCAAGGATCGGAATTCAGCGGATTATGCCGATCGTGTTGAACTTGCTGATGCACAGGTGTTACTGTTTTATGAATGCGTGGGTTGCCTCGGGCAGGATCACCACATACCACGAGTGTGATAGCACTTTATAATCTATTTTTTGCGTAAAAGTATGTTGAGGTGACACGAATGCGATCGCGACGATGGATCTCCTGGTTTCTGGTGATTGTCACGTGTGTGGCGGCGGGCTGCACTGTAGGCCCGGCTACCACGGAACCTCTGCCGCCGGATGAAACCTTAACGCCGGACGAAGTGCCTCTTCCCGGACCGGAGGTTGCAGCGAAGTTCATCGGGACGTACGACTCTCTGCAGGACTTCTCCGCGACGGTGACGACCGTATCGGAGCGAGGGACGCTCCATGAAGAGGTCTGGTTCACGAAGCCGGATCGGTTCCGCGTTAAATACCTTGAAGGATATCCCAACAACCCTGAGCACCACCCCTCGAAGGAAGGGGATATCGTTGTTTTCGATGGTGAAACACAGTGGCACTACGTCAATGCTACCGGTGAGGTTCTTTACGTCTCTGCCCGGATGCGCAACTATACTTTCAGTGAGGAGTACGCGACAGGAGCTTTCGACGCTCTCGGCCTGATCAGAAACCTGCTCGCTGGGCACGAATGTTCGTTATTCGGGGTACAGACCGAGGAAGGAAAGACAATCTATAATCTTGAGATCGCGAACACCACCCGGATAGCGGAAACTCCGGATCGGCAGTGGTACCCGGTTTACGCCGTGCATGTCGGGATTGAGAAGGACTCATGGATTCTCAGGAGAGCCGACTTCTTCAACGCTAAGGGCGAGGCGCTCCTGACGGTAGAATATCGCAACGTTACCTGGAACACCGGGACCCCGGATAGCATGTTCCAGTACAGCCCCCCGGAGGGGGTGGTCGTTGAGCCGATGAGAACCGTAGCGATTACCCCTCCCTACACCGGCCCCTGAGGGGAGTTGGATAGAAGTACATCATTCACGGTAGTGACATGGTGCTCGCCCTCTGAATGATGGGCGCGCCCCCGGTTTCCGGCCCGTGGCGGCCTTGTCCGGGTTCAAAATCGATCGGAGAGGTCCGACGTGTAGACGATCGTGACAGAGATCGTTTATAGAGGTACGTCGACCTCTCCCGCGTGGATGCCGCGACCGGTCGAGATCGCCCATCACCTTGAGGAACCACCATGAAGCAATCCCACATCGCGAGCATCGTTCTTCTGGCATGCCTGATCGTTGCAATGGCAATCGCGTGGGGTGCAGGCGCTCAGGATGGAGCCGGGTCTCCGGCCGAGGACGACAGCACCCCGGCGACGGCCGCGGATCTCGGCCCCAACCAGCACCTGATCCCGGAACTGAGGGTGAACGAGTCGATCGAGACGATCGCCATCTCCGCGGAGTTGAGCCTTCAGCCGGAATGGGATGGGAGCGTGACCACCGGGATACCGTTCGGCGCGG
>JAAZGM010000276.1 GCA_012511245.1 Methanomicrobiales archaeon
CAGACCGCGTACCGGGAACCCTGAACTACCCTGTCTGGCGGTGCCGGGTCTGCGGCTACCTCTGCGCCCGGAGCGACCCGCCCGAGATCTGCCCCATCTGCCGGGTGCCCCGCGACCGGTTCGAACGGTTTATGTGAGGCGGGAGCCGGACGAGGCAGGCGTAGGCGAGGAACGCGGCGACGATGCCGTTCAGCGGGGGGATGCCCGGAACCAGGAGGGCAGCGAGGGAGCCGGTGGCATACGCCGCGATCCCCCGCGGGTTGAACCGGGGGACGGCCTCCTCGCCGGGTTCGGGGTAGCGTCCCCGGTGGCGGATGAAGAAGTCGGCCATGATCACCCCGCCGAGCGGAGGGATGAAGACCCCCATCATGACCATGTAGGGGATCAGCCAGTTGTACATCCCGAGGAGCGCGAGCAGCGTCCCTGCAGCGGCGCCGGCGAAGGTGATCAGCCTTCGCCGGCCTGTCCTGAAGAAGTGGCATCCGGCGACCGAGAAGTTGTAGATGGTGTTGTCCTGGGTCGTCCAGATGTTCAGGAAGAGCATCAGGATGCCGGCGGCAAGAAGGCCCTGCACCGCCAGCACCTCGACGACGTCGGAGAGGCCGTAGACGGCGGCGCCGAAGGCCCCGACAGCGATCATCAGCCCGTTCCCGAAGAAAAAAGCGATGAACGTGGAACCGACGGCGGTGCGCGGCGACCCGGCAAAGCGCGTCCAGTTCGCGACCTGGGTGCCGCCGGAGACGAAGGTGCCGACGACGATCGTGAGGGCTTCGGCGACCGTAAGCGTCTCCACGGTGCCCGGCGGGAGGAGATCGGCGGCGCCCCCGGCGTCCCTGAGAGCGACCGAGGCGCTTGCGGCGATGAGGATGAGCATCGCCGGAACCGAGAAGAGGGAGAGGGCTGCAATCCCGCGGTAGCCGATATACGCCGTCAGGCAGAAAGCGAACCCAAAGACGACCATCAGGGGCGCTTGCCACCCTGCATCGAGGTTCAGCAGGCGGGCAAGGGCGATCGTGATCGTCGCGGTTCCCCAGGCGTACCACCCTATCTGAGTGAGCCCGAGGAGGATGTCGGGCCACCGGCTCCCTGCGTCGCCGAAGGCGAACCGGGCGGAGAGGACGGTGGAGAGCCCGCTCTTATAACCGACGTAGCCGAGGCCGGTGACGTAAAGCCCGAGTATCGCGCTCCCGAGGAGGATGACCAGAGCGAGATCGGGCCAGAGCGGGAACGCAACCCCGATGCTCGCGCCGCCCCACATCGTGGCGGAGAAGAAGGTGAACCCGAGCAGCACCAGTGTCATCGGCCAGAATCCACGCCGCGCGTCTTCCGGAACCGCGGAGAGCGGGTAATCCTCCGTGCCGCTCCATTCCGGCCCGCCGTCGCCCCTCTCCGCCCGGGTTGCTGTCGTTCTCGTGATGATTGAGTATCTCTCCCGGAAAGAGAAAATTCTTTCCGGATGTTTCTGCCGTTCAATCTCCGCGCGGCGGCGCGCCATGTGGGGAAAACCGATCTTATGCGGTCTTGCCCCTCCCTCCCGGTATCCTCACCCTGCCGGAGGCGGATATGAGGCGCGGTATACCGAAAAAACCACACATAGCCGCCTGCTGATCCAGAGAAGTCATATATCGGACAGGATGATTATCCTGTATGCCGAGGGTGCGGATCAACGACGGAGACCTCCCCACCGGTTCCGGCGTGGAG